>NZ_LS999521.1:0-302624 GCF_900520355.1 Acinetobacter calcoaceticus
CTGTGCTAAAATTGTAAAGTGTCATCACACCCAAGTCTGGTCAGCGTAACAGTATTAAACAGTTAAGCTATGACGACCTTTTGCACGGCGACGAGCTAATACTTGACGACCAGCTTTAGTTGCCATACGAGCACGGAAACCATGAACGCGTTTACGCTTTAATTCAGATGGCTGGAAAGTACGTTTCATATCGAAACTCCCAAAAATGATCTTTTATAAGGTCCGCGATTTTATTGTGCAATGTTTACGCTGTCAATGAAAAACCAAGAAAGTTTTGTATTTAACCCAAATTTTAATCTCTCTACTTCTTTTTTACGATTCTCATAATTCAGTGCAATATATAGTTTTCAAAGTTATACACAAAGTAATTGTCTATTTTTATTAAAGCTTTTATTATATACATACCTTATATACATACTTATCAACAAAATAAGATATCATCTTGGCTTTGATTTTCTACTTTTGAATTTAAATTCACATTTTGCAGTTATCCACAAAAGATCTAACCCCTATTAAATAAATTCAAATTTTAAAATTTATATTTATTCTTATTAGGAGGCACTTTTTCTGTGGATTTCGCACTTTTAAATTTAAAAAACATATGTTTGGGTTGTTGATAACCCTGTTTCTATTATATTTATGGATTGTGGATAAGTTTATGTGATAATTTATCCACAGGTTGTGCAAAAAGTTATACACAAGTGGTTTTGAATTTAAATTTATTCACAAGAGATTTCTTTTTAGGCAAAATCAGTCGAATTCATCATGACAGATGTGGATAACTTGGTTAGAATGGCGACCCCTTCTCATCAGGAAGGGTTGATCTTTGGATTATTTGAATTTAAAAATGCAGGAATAGGGGATACACATGCTTTGGACAGACTGCTTAACTCGCTTGCGACAAGAGCTCTCTGATAACGTCTTTGCGATGTGGATTCGCCCATTAGTTGCTGAAGAAGTAGAAGGAATACTCCGTCTTTATGCTCCTAACCCTTATTGGACGCGTTACATTCAAGAGAATCATTTAGAATTAATTTCTATATTGGCTGAGCAGTTATCAGAAGGGCGTGTCCGTCAGGTTGAGATTTTAGTTGATTCTCGTCCTGGGAGTATTTTGTCATCTGCTGAACAACCAGCAACCACTACGGCTGCTTTGCAAAGTGCGCCACCACAAAGTTTTAAAGTAAAAAAAGAACCCGAATCTATTTCTAGTCCTCATGCTAATAGCGTGGTCAATCCAAAAACATCGAAAAAGAAACTGCTCAATCCTCAGTTTACTTTTTCTTTATTTGTTGAAGGCCGTTCGAATCAGATGGCTGCTGAAACATGTAGAAAAGTATTAACTCAGTTAGGTGCATCACAGCATAACCCTTTGTTTTTATATGGACCTACAGGGCTAGGTAAGACGCACTTAATGCAGGCAGTTGGTAATGCTTTATTACAAGCCAAACCTAATGCCCGTGTGATGTATATGACTTCTGAAAGTTTTGTTCAGGATTTTGTGAGTTCTTTACAAAAAGGCAAAGTAGAAGAGTTTAAGAAAAACTGCCGTTCTTTAGATTTGTTGTTAGTCGATGATATTCATCTCTTAGCTGGTAAAGAGGCGAGTCTAGTTGAGTTCTTTTATACATTTAATGCCTTACTTGATGAATCTAAACAAATTATTTTAACTTCCGACCGTTATCCAAAAGAATTAACAGAGTTAGATCCGCGTTTAGTTTCCCGTTTTTCTTGGGGACTTTCAGTAGGTGTTGAACCACCAGATATTGAAACTCGTATCGAAATTTTATTAAAGAAAGCGGAAAATAGCGGCGTTGATTTACCTCGAAATTGTGCATTATTTATTGCACAACAAGTTGTTGCGAACGTGCGTGAACTTGAAGGGGCACTTAATAAAGTCGTTGCAATTTCCCGTTTTAAAGGTGCGCCAATCGATCTTGATGTTGTTCGTGAGTCTTTAAAAGATGTGTTGGCTATCCGTGCACGAACAATTAGCGTAGAAAATATCCAGCGTGTGGTTAGTGAATATTTCCGTATCCCATTAAAAGAATTAGTAGGACCGAAACGTACGCGAATTTATGCCCGACCACGTCAGTTGGCAATGGGACTTGCTCGTGAGTTGACTGGTGATAGTTTTCCAGAAATTGGAATGGCTTTTGGTGGGCGCGATCACAGTACTGTGATGCATGCTTGTGAAAAAGTAGCCAGTCTGCGTGGAGAAGATCCAATTTTTGATGAAGATTATAAAAATCTACTGCGTCTACTTCAGAGTTAATGAAATAATAAGACCTTGTTGCAAAGTCTACGCAAGTGCAGCATAGTACACAGCTAAAAAATGAAATATTTGCTCCAAGTTGCTAGAGGAATGAATCGTGCGTTTGAAAATCGCTAAAGAAAGTTTACTCAATGTTTTATCGCATGTTGTCGGTGCAGTAGAACGTCGTCATACATTGAATATTCTTTCAAACGTCAAAATTCAGACTAATGCTCAGGCGCTCACCATTACTGGTTCTGATCTAGAAGTCGAACTGGTTGCGAGCACTGTTTTAACAGAAGGGGCATGCCTTGAAGCAGGGGAAACCACAGTCCCTGCCCGTAAGTTAATGGAAATTTGTAAATCATTGCCTACAGCTGCATTAATTGATTTACAAATTACTGAAGATCAAAGATGTATCTTAAAGTCTGGTAATAGCCGTTTCGTATTAGGAACTTTACCAGCAGAAGATTATCCATTATTGACGACTGAAAATAGTCAAGGCACTCAAGTACATGTAACCCAACGTGAGTTAAAGCGTTTATTTGAAAAAACTGCTTTTGCGATGGCTGTACAAGATGTACGTTTCTATTTAACGGGTACTTTATTGGAAATTGATGAAAATCAATTGCGTGCAGTAACAACAGATGGTCACCGTTTAGCACTTTGTGAAATTACGGCTTCTTCTACATCATCTCAATTGGTTCAGGCCATTGTACCGCGTAAAGCTGTGGGTGAATTACAGCGCTTACTGAGTATTGAAGATGAACAATTAACTTTGCTGATTGGTCGTGAGTTGTTAAATGTAACCATCAATACGCCAAGTCGTGATAAGGAACAGGGTGATATTACTGTTCGTTTTACTACAAAATTGATTGATGGAAAATTCCCTGATTATCGTCGTGTAATTCCACGTGGTGGCGATAAGCATGTATTAATTAACCATGATGTATTTAAGCAATCATTACAGCGTGTCGCAATTTTGAGTAATGAAAAGTTGCGTGGTGTTTTCTTGAACTTTAATCAGGATTCTTTACAGCTTCGTGCGAATAACCCTGAGCAAGATGAGGCTATTGAAGATTTAGCTATTCAATATCAAAATATACCGCTCGAAATGTCATTTAATGCGCAATATTTACTTGAAGTATTGAGTGTACTTGATGGCGATGATGTAAATATGAGTATGAGTGAGGCAAATCAGTCTGTTTTAGTTCAAGATCCGGCCCATGCTGATCAAACTTATGTAGTTATGCCGATGCGTGTATAGTCTGGTTATCTTATATGCATCTTACGCGCTTAAATATTGAACGTGTGCGTAATTTAAAAACGGTTGCACTCCAAGGATTGCAACCGTTTAATATATTTTATGGCGCCAATGGTTCAGGAAAAACCTCAATTCTGGAAGCAATTCATTTGCTTGCAACAGGGCGTTCATTCCGCACTCATATTCCTAAAAATTATATTCAGTATGCTGCCGAAGATGCGATAGTCTTTGCGCAATCTACAACTGAAAAAATTGGCATGCAAAAGTTGGCATCTGGTGAGCAATTGATGAAGGTCAATGGCGATACCGTGGCTACCCAAGGCCAACTTGCTAAATTACTTCCTTTGCAGCATCTTGATCCACAAAGTACAGATATTATTGACCATGGGGCAAAACCTCGGCGCCAACTTTTGGATTGGCTGATGTTCCACGTGGAACCTGAGTTTTATTTTGCATGGCAATACTATTCGCGTGCATTAAAACAGCGAAATACGTTACTTAAAACCCGACGGAATTTGTCTTTGGCTGATTTAGAGCCTTGGAATAAAATGCTGAGTGACTATGGTGAAATTTTACACTCTCAACGCTTGGGTATTGTGGAACAATGGAATGTCTTTTTTCAAAATGATTTAAGTCAATTACTGCCTGATCTTGAAATTGAACTGGAATACAGTCCAGGTTTTCATACAGAGCAGGGACTCATGCAAGATCTGCTTAATCAACACCAAAAAGACATCGAACGACGTTATACCGAATATGGTCCACATCGAGCAGATTTACGCTTAAAAACCCCTTATGGACATGCTGACGTGGTTTTATCAAGAGGTCAGAAAAAACTCCTGATTATTGCCTTAAAACTGTCACAAATTGCAATGTTGCATGCGAGTAATAAGGAAACTGTGGTATTATTAGATGATCTGACAGCAGAATTAGACTTAACCGCACAACAACGTTTAATTGAACGATTAAGCCAACTTGGTAGCCAGGTTTTTATGACAACTTTAGATCATGCATTGGTAAAAAAACATTTACATGATTTGTCTATTTCATATCAATTATTCAGTGTTGAATCCGGTCAAGTTAGTCTTGCTTCACCATAATTTTTTGATGTTACCCATCTTTGAATAAATCTATATTTGCTAGGGAGAAACCATGAGTTCAGAGTCTCAATCAGCCTCTCAAACAGAACAAACCAATGAAAAGGCTTATGATTCCTCTAGTATTAAAGTATTACGTGGATTAGATGCAGTTCGTAAACGTCCAGGTATGTATATTGGGGATACAGACGACGGTACCGGTTTACACCATATGGTATTCGAGGTAGTCGATAATGCAATCGATGAGGCCTTAGCTGGTCACTGTGATGAAATTATTGTCACTATTCATGAAGATGAATCAGTAAGTGTTTCCGATAATGGCCGTGGTATTCCTACCGATATTCACCCTGAAGAAGGTGTTTCAGCAGCGGAAGTAATTCTTACCATTCTGCACGCAGGCGGTAAGTTTGATGACAACAGTTATAAGGTTTCCGGTGGTTTACACGGCGTAGGTGTTTCTGTAGTAAACGCACTGTCGCGTAAATTACATTTAATGATTTCTCGTGCTGGTCAAGTGCATGAGCAAGAATATCAACATGGTGATCCGCAATACCCATTACGTGTGATTGGTGAAACGGATAAGAGCGGTACAACGGTACGCTTTTGGCCAAGTGAACTAACATTTACTCAAACCATTTTTAACGTAGAAATTCTAGCGCGTCGTTTACGTGAGCTTTCATTCTTAAACGCAGGCGTACGTATTGTTTTGCGTGATGAACGTATTAACCTTGAACATGTATATGATTACGAAGGTGGATTATCTGAGTTTGTAAAATACATTAACGAAGGTAAAACTCATCTAAATGAGATTTTCCATTTTACTGCGGATACAGATAACGGTATTGGCGTAGAAGTAGCCTTGCAGTGGAATGAAAGTTATCAAGAAAATGTTCGTTGCTTTACCAATAACATTCCTCAAAAAGATGGCGGTAGCCATTTAGCTGGTTTCCGTGCAGCTTTGACTCGTGGTTTAAACCAATATCTTGAAAGTGAAAATATTCTCAAGAAAGAAAAAGTTAATGTAACGGGTGACGATGCACGTGAAGGTTTGACGGCTATTATTTCGGTAAAAGTACCTGATCCGAAATTCTCATCTCAAACTAAAGAGAAACTAGTATCAAGTGAAGTAAAGCCGGCGGTTGAGCAAGCGATGAACAAAGAGTTCTCAGCTTACTTACTTGAAAATCCGCAAGCTGCGAAGTCAATTGCGGGTAAGATTATTGATGCTGCACGTGCTCGTGATGCTGCACGTAAAGCGCGTGAAATGACGCGTCGTAAGAGCGCACTTGATATTGCTGGTTTACCAGGTAAATTGGCAGATTGTCAGGAAAAAGATCCTGCACTTTCTGAATTATATCTTGTCGAGGGTGACTCGGCGGGTGGTAGTGCCAAGCAAGGTCGTAACCGTAAAATGCAGGCTATTTTGCCGTTGAAAGGTAAAATTCTGAACGTTGAACGTGCACGCTTTGACAAAATGATTTCTAGTCAGGAAGTGGGTACTTTAATTACCGCACTTGGCTGTGGTATTGGCCGCGAAGAATATAATCCTGATAAGTTACGTTATCATAAAATTATTATCATGACCGATGCCGACGTTGATGGTTCGCATATTCGAACCTTGTTGTTAACGTTCTTCTTCCGTCAAATGCCAGAGTTGGTTGAGCGTGGATATATCTATATTGCACAGCCACCTTTATATAAGTTGAAAAAAGGCAAGCAAGAACAATACATCAAAGATAATGATGCATTGGAAAACTACCTAATTTCGAATGCAATTGATGAATTGTCGTTACATATCAATGCTGAAGCTCCTGCAATTACTGGTGTAGCCCTTGCAAAGGTTATTCAGGATTACCAAGTTTCACAAAAGAGCTTACAGCGCTTAACGTTGCGTTATCCTGCAAGTCTGCTTGATGCTTTACTTGAAGTAGAAGCATTTAAAGCTGATCAAAATCATGATCAGGCTTATGTAGAGCAATGGGCTGAGAAAGTACGTGAAACAATTGTTAAATTACAGCCAAGTTTACGTCCGGAAATTACGCTTGAAGCATTTGAACGTGAAAATGCTCAAGGTGAAAAATCTGCACATTATTGGCCACGTATTACAGTATATGTTCATAACTTGCCACATGCCTATTTGCTTGATGCAGGTTTATTAAATTCAGCTGAATATGCACGTTTATTGAAAAATTCGAAAAGCTGGTTCAGTTTAGTTGAAGATGGAGCCTATTTACAAAAAGGTGACCGTCGTATTCAAGTGGCTAACTTCCATCAAGTTTGGCAGCATATTTTACAAGATTCGCGCCGCGGTATGATGATCCAACGCTATAAAGGTCTTGGCGAGATGAATGCTGAACAGCTTTGGGAAACGACAATGGACCCTGAAAACCGTCATATGTTGCAGGTAACCATTGACGATGCGATTGAAGCAGATCGTATGTTCTCTTGCTTAATGGGTGATGATGTGGAACCACGTCGTGCATTCATTGAAGAGAATGCTTTAAATGCAGATATTGATGCTTAATTCATAACATGATTCTAAATCAGTCTAGGGAGAGAAGATGATGGGTCAGAAAGTATTAGCTAGTTTGTTAATCTCATGTGTGTTTTTAGGAAGCTCTGCGGTTTGGGCAGCTGATTTAGAAACGAATATGAAAACTTTAGCTAAGAGCACTAAAGTATTTGCTGAAACGAAAGATGCTGCTAATGCGAAACAACAACTTGTTGTAATGCGTGAAGCAGCGGTTTCTTCTAAGCAATATTTGCCGCATAAACTCGAAGGTTTGCCCTCAGAAAATGTACAGATAAAAGAGTACCAAGCTGGTTTAGATCAGCTTGTTGCCGAGATTGATAAAGTAACAGCATTGGTTGAGCACGGACAGTTAGATCAAGCAAAAACTGAAGCAATGAATTTAGTCAAAATTCGAAATGAAAATCATAAAAAATTTAGATAATTCTTTTTTATGATGATTAAGAAAAGGCTTTGTTTAATTTGAGACAAAGCCTTTTGTTTTATAAGAAAATAAATTTGCAAACTGCTATTCTCTTGGATACTCATTTATTACAAGAGAATATAATTTTGAAAAAAACACAAAAACTTTTATGTATTGTAATTTTATTTTTTAATTGCTTATTTCAACTACATGCGGCTACAGCACCCACTTTTTACGGAAAATTAGTATTTCATCGTTATAGTGATTATGACGCATGGGACAGTAAGCTTTATCTTTATAATTTCACCACGCAGCAAACCACATTACTGGGCGCAAATTGGAAAATTGACCACATGATGAATGGTCATTTTTCCCCAGATGGTAAATGGCTCACTTTTATGGGGGTTAATTCTGGACAGCATTATGGCGATGCATGGGATGTGTATGCCTGGAAAGTAGGAAGTACGGAATTACCTATTAATCTGACTCAGGGAAATAATAAACGGGATGAAGATCCAAAATTTATAGATAATCAACGTATTATTTTTAAGCAAAATGGTGATTTAAAAATCGTCAAAATGACTGATCGTGCAATTACTTCAGTCACTCAAAATGGTTGGGATATCGAAGAGTCTATGCCTTATCCAATGGTCAATACTACGCAAATCTTATATGCCAAAGGTGCGAGTAGTAATTCTAGAATTTTTAGTATTGATCAGTCAGGTGCATATGATACGCAGTTGACTAATATTGCCTCATATTATCCAGTATGGTGGCAGGGAAGCCGTTTTTTATATGTACGCTGGTATAGCGCAACGAATGAACATGATCAGATTTATGTTTATGATACGAGTACTAAACAAACTACACGTTTGCCATTTAACAGCACTGTTGTAGATACATCAGACCCAGCACCTTTAGACCAGCGTTACATGGTGGTTTCTCTTGCTGGACAAACTGGAAATCGTAGTGGTTATGATTTATATATTGCAGATAGTTTATCAAGCAATGTTTGGCCTTTGCCAATCAATACCAGTTTAAATGAATTAGGGGCTTTTTATACCCCTTATTAATGAATAAAAAAGCCGATTAAGAAATCGGCTTTTTTATTTTGAAAAATAGATTAATCAAAAGAGGCTTCCATCTCTTCCAATTCCATCATGAGTTCTAAAAGCTGTTCTTCATATTGCTCAAGTTTAGCTTTCAGCTCAGTCTGTTCATTCATAAGCTTGAGTAGATCATCTTTACGTGCTGCATCATATAAAGATGTATCTGCTAAAGACTCTTCAATTTTGGCAAGTTGTAGTTGAAGTTTCTCAATTTGAGACTCAATTTTTTCGATATTTTTACGAATAGGTCGAGTTTGTTCACGACGGCGAGCTGCTTCTTTACGCTGTGCTTCTTTATCGACTTTAGCTGGGGCAGGAGCGGTAGAGGAAGAATTATTCTGCCCTACAGTAGTTTGAGCATTGATGAGTTGCTGACGTGCTTCACGTAGCCATTTTGCATAATCCTGTAAATCACCTTCAAACTCGGTACATTTCCCGCCGTGTACCAAAAGAAGCTCGTCACAAACACTTGCAATGAGTTGACGTTCGTGGGAAACCAATACGACAGCACCTTCAAAATCTTGTAATGCCATGCTCAATGCATGACGCATATCAAGATCTAAATGGTTCGTCGGTTCATCCAGAATCAAAACATTTGGACGCTGCCATACAATCAGTGCAAGGGCCAAACGAGCACGCTCTCCACCAGAAAAGGTTTCACATGGTGTATCCATGCGCTCACCACTAAAGCCAAAACTACCTAAAAAAGAACGTAAAGACGCTTCACTAATTTTTTTATCGGCTAAACGGGCAATTTGTAACATTGGAGTAGCATGGCCATCTAAAGCATCCATTTGGTGCTGTGCAAAGTAACCAATATTAAGTAACTCTGATGCCTTGCGTTCACCAGCTAAGAGCGGCAAATCACCCACTAAGCTCTTAATTAGGGTCGATTTACCTGCGCCGTTCATACCAAGTAAACCAATACGAGAGGTTGGTGTAATTTGTAATCTGATTTTTTCGGCGATTTGTTTATCGCCATAACCAATGCTGGCATTGTCTAAAGTCAGTAACGGCGAACTCATTTTGGTCGGTTCACGGAAACTAAAAGTGAAAGGTGTATCAATATGGGCTGGAGCGAGCTCTTGCATGCGCTCAAGTTGTTTAATTCGACTTTGTGCTTGACGAGCTTTCGTCGCTTTTGCTTTAAAACGATCAATAAATTTTTGTAGGTGAGCACGTGTTTCTTCTTGCTTCTCAAAAGCTTGTTGCTGCTGAGCAAGACGTTCACTACGCGTAGTTTCAAATGTAGAGTAGTTTCCGGTGTAAAGGGTGAGTTCCTGATTTTCAATGTGCAGAATATGATCTGTAATCGCATCTAAAAAGTCGCGGTCATGCGAAATTAAAATGAGTGTACCTTCATAAGCTTTAAGCCAATCTTCTAACCACAAGATTGCATCTAAGTCTAAGTGGTTTGTTGGTTCATCTAGTAATAATAAATCTGAACGACTCATTAGGGTACGCGCCAAATTTAAACGCATACGCCATCCACCAGAGAAACTCGCAACGTTTAAACGCAATTGATTTTCTAGAAAACCAAGACCAGCCATGAGTTGAGCCGCTTTAGATGGTGCTGAATAACCATGAATTTCATCAAAGCGACCATGCAATTGAGCCAGTTCAGAGTCAGTAAGTTGGTCGGGTTGGGTAAGCTTATTTTGAATATCCCAAAACTCTTCATCACCTGAAAGAACGAAATCGATTGCAGACATGTCCAGTGCTTTTACTTCTTGCGCCATATGCGCCACGATCCAGCCTGAAGGGCGAGTCAGCGAACCTTCATCGGCACCTAAACTTCCAAGTAAAGCTGCAAATAAGGTGGATTTGCCTGCACCATTCACTCCCGTCAGACCAATCTTCCAGCCTGGGTGTAATTGCATAGACGCTTTTTGAAATAGAACACGTCCACCGCGGCGTAAAGAAACTTGGTCAAATTGAATCATCTTATTGTATCGAGGTGAGTTAGGGATGCTGTATTTTAAAGAGAACTGCCGATGAAAACAAAACTTTCCGGATTTTAGTTAGAAGCAGACAATAATTATAGAAATAGAAAAACTTTAGACTCAGCTATTCATCCGAAATTTTCAAAATATTGAATAAGATAGAACACATTTAAAAAAAATATGACTAAAATAAAAACAGTTTAAAATTTGGTTAATTAATAAGCTACTAATAAAACCAGACTAAGGAAAGTAAAATGAAAAAGGGATTGGGGATGATGAGTACAGTATTTTGCTGTGCTATGGGGACAGCACATGCGGGACAAAATGTATGTGTATTTGATCTATTAGGAAAATCAGGGGAATCCTATAAAATGATGGAAGAGTGGGTACTTGCAGCTAAAAGCTGGCAAGCTGATATCACTTTAATTCCATTTCAAGATGAAGGGCTGGTTGACCGTAAACTGCGTGAAGGCAAATGTGATGCCGCTTATATGACTTCAATGCGGGCGCGAAATTATAATAAATTTGCGGGTTCTATCGATGCGATTGGTGGGGTAACCAGTAACGCTATTGCTCAAAAAGCAATTAGTTATGTTCTAGATAAACGCAATAAACAGCGCTTATTAACTACCCAAAATGGAACGAACTATGAGGTTGTTGGTATTGTTCAAATTGGTTTGGCTTATTTATTTGTAAGAGATAAGAGCGTTAACTCGATCGAAAAAGTAAAAGGTAAAAAATTCGCTATTTTGCATTATGACCTTGCTCAAAAAATTATGGTAGAAAGTGTGGGGGCGCTGCCTATTCCTTCTGAAATTAATGATTTTGTGAAAAAGTTTAATAGCGGACAAGTCGATGCAATTGCTGCGCCTGCTTATGCTTATAAACCACTAGAGATTGGCAAAGGTATAGGCACTAAAGGGGCTATGTTTAATTTTCCAGTGGTGAATGTTACTGGAGATTTAATTGCGAGAACTGATAAGTTCCCTACAGATTTTGGCATAAAATCACGTGATTGGTTTATACAAAAATTACCTCAAAACTTTGCCATGATAAAGCGGTTAGAAATGGGCGTACCGTCAAAAATTAGAATGAATTTTTCAGCAGAAGATAAAACCAAATATCAAAAACTTTTAAGAGAGGGGCGTCTCAACTTAACCAAACAGGGTGTATACGATGCGACCATGATGAGTGTACTTAAGCGTGCTCGCTGTACAGTCGAACGGACAAATTTTGAATGTACGCTTAATGGAGAGTAGATTATTTTTTCATCACAAAAACCCTACATATATTTCCATACTGAATATGGGTATGAAAATTGTGAATATAAAAAGTAACTTACGGAAACGTAGAGATTTTTATCACTAATAAATAATTTAAATTGAACAAACAATGGTTCAATTAGATAAAAAAATTGAGTAAATGCTCTATTTTTTTCTAAAAAACATGATTAATATCTGTCTTTGAAAGGAAACTTCAAACAAAAAATCTGTTCCGTGGAAGGATGAAGAAAATGAAAAAAATCGTACTTGCTATGGCTGCCGCTTCTGTTGTTGGTTTTTCTGCTTCAGCGCAAGCAGCGAGTACCGTGTGTGTATTCGACCTCTTAGGAAAAGCAGGCGACTCATATAAAATGATGGAAGAATGGGCTCTAGCTGCAAAAGGCTGGGGTACTGAAATTAACTTGGTACCTCGTCAGGACGAGGCTGTTGCTGATAATGATTTTAAAGCGGGTAAATGTGATGCTGTAGCAATGACAGCAATGCGTGCACGCCAATATAACAAATTTGCAGGATCTATCGACTCACTTGGCGGTGTTCCAAATAACCAAATCGCTCAACGTGCAATTACTTATGTATTAGATGCGCGTAATGCAGCAAAAATGACCACTAATATGGGTGGTAAAAAATACGAAGTAGCTGGTATTTCTCCGCTAGGTTCAGCGTTCATTTTCGTGCGTGACAAAAACATCAACTCTGTTGAAAAAGCTGCGGGTAAAAAATTCGCTGTATTGGGTTATGACGATGCACAAAAAATTATGGTGCAGCGTGTAGGTGCTCAAGCAGTTCTTTCTGATATTTCAAACTTTGCTGCGAAATTTAATAATGGCCAAGTAGATATGGTAGGTGCGCCTGCTTATGCTTACAAACCATTAGAATTAAATAAAGGTTTAGGTGCAAACGGTGTAATGTGGAACTTCCCTGTATTACACGTTACAGCTGATCTAGTATTACGTTCTGATAAATTCCCAGCTGGTTTTGGTCAAAAATCTCGTGACTGGTTTGTTAAACAGTTGCCTAAGAACTTTGCAATGATCAACCGTTTAGAAGCTCAGATTCCTGGCAAATACAAAATGAATTTAAGTGCAGAAGACAAACTTAAATATCAAAAAATGTTACGTGATGGTCGTATGGACTTAACTAAACGTGGTGTTTACGATGCAGGAATGATGTCTGTATTGAAAAAAGCACGTTGTTCTGTAGACAAGGCTAACTTTGAATGTTCAATGCCTGGTGAATAATCTTAATTTCTCTAAAAAAGCCTAGACTTAGTTCTAGGCTTTTTGTTTTGTATATGCTGTCAATTCTGCCATTGTGGATCACTAGAAAGACGTTAAGCTAAATTTAGATAAAAACTTCATAAGGAAACATGAAGGTATAAAAATGGATCAAGGACTTCTGTGATTAAAATAATTGCTAATAGATAGACGACTATCTATTTTTCATGGAAATAAAATCATAAAAGCAAAATGGATCCGTAAAAATATCTTCAACATGATTTTTTATATGAAGCCTATCCGACTCATACCATTTCGGTGTGAAATTTCTTGGTATCGAAAAACAAAAAACTCCACAAGGAAAGGGAAAAGAATATGCAATTTTCCAAAATGCTATTACTTGCGATGGGACTGACCACAGTTTCTTTTGCAGCTCAGGCTAAACAAACAGTATGTGTTTTTGACTTCGTTGGTAAAAATGGCGATGTCTATGCGCTGATGAAGGATTATCAACTGGCCGCTAAAACCTGGGGAGCTGATATCGAACTGAAAGTAAACCAGAATGAAGCCGTTATTGCCGAAGATTTTAAAGCAGGCAAATGTGATGGCATCAGTGTGTCAGGCATGCGTGGTCGTCAATTTAACTCATTTACAGGGTCATTAGACGCAATTGGTGCCATTCCTGACCTCAAGCTTGCTGTAAAAGTGATGCAAGGTCTGGCAAGTTCGACTTTTAGTAAATATATGGTTAACGGTCGCTATGAGGTTGTAGGGGTTATTCCAGTAGGAGATGCCTATCTGTTAGTAAATGACCGTAGCATCAATACAGTAGCGAAAGCTGCAGGTAAGAAAATTGCTGTTCTTGACTATGATGAAGCTCAAAAGATTATGGTTCAGCAGGTAGGGGCGCAGGCTGTTAGTGCCGATATAACAAATTTCGGTGCTAAATTTAATAACCATCAGGTAGACATTATTGGTGCGCCAGCGGCGGCCTTTAAACCTTTGGAACTACAAAAAGGTTTAGGGACAAAAGGGGCGATCGTGAACTATCCGATCTTACAGGTGACAGGAAATATTATTATCCGTCCTGATAAGTTCCCAGCTGGTTTTGGTCAGAAATCTAGAGAGTGGGTTTCGGGTCAGTTACCACGTGCCTTTACCATTTTAGGTAAAATGAAAGCTGATATTCCACAAAAATACTGGATGGATGTTCCACCAGCAGATAAACCGGGTTACCAAAAGCTGATGCGTGAGTCACGAATTAGCCTTACACAACGTGGTGTGTATGATAAACGTATGATGAAACTACTATGGCAATTCCGCTGTAAGCAAGATGCTAAAAACTTCGAATGTGGCTTGCAAGACGAGAATTACAAATAATCTTGATAAAAACACTCAAGATTAGCTTTAAACTTCGAAGACAGACCCTATATTGATTATGCTATACTCAATATAGGGTCTTTTTTATTTTGAAAGACACAGCAAAATCCGAGGAACAATCTCATGAATGCCCAAGCTCTAGTTTTGACAGATAATGCTGCCAATAAGGTACGCCAACTCCGTGATAGTGAAGGGAATGACGATCTCATGTTACGTGTATATGTAACAGGAGGCGGGTGTTCAGGATTTTCATATGGCTTTAATTTTGCTGAAAGTGCAAATGAAGATGATGCAGAATTTGTAAATGGCGATGTAAAAATGCTTGTTGACTCGCTTAGCTACCAATATTTAATTGGCTCAGTGGTTGATTATGTAGAAGGTCTTGAAGGTTCGCGTTTTATCATCCAAAACCCGAATGCAACAACAACATGTGGTTGTGGTTCTTCATTCTCGATTTAAAAAGAATTTTAAAATTTAAAAACCTCTCTGTTTTGAGAGGTTTTTTTATTGATCAGATCATTACTTTTCACGGATAGATTCTAAAAAGTATTGCACAAGTTCAGGTGCATTCTGATATGGAATCCAATGCGAAGCATCCATAAAAACTGCGTTATAACTATTTTTAAAATAACTTGAGTTTAACTTGGCACTTTTTTCTGTAACGGCAATATCATGTTTACCCCAAATAAAAAGAGTAGGAACATCTATTGTTTTAAACGGGCTTTGAGGCTTGTCCCAAAAAAAACCACGATACCAGTTCAGCGCCGTGCCTAATCTATTTTCCTTTATAAACTCGATCTCGAAGATTTCGATTTGCTGCTCGGTCATGCCAGATGACTTAAGAAATTTACGACCTAATTTAGGCAACTTTTTAAATAAAAATTCAGGAAGAAGAGGAAGCTGAAAAACTGCAAAATAATAAGATTTAAAGAGTTGGCTGCTGCTTAGGCAGGCTTTTAAAAATGCAGCTTGGTGAGGAACTGAAACTAAAGTGAGATGTTGAATATATTGTGGATACTTCATTGCTACGCCTGAAGCGATTGCCGATCCCCAGTCATGCCCAATTAAATAGACGGGTTGATCTAATTGCTTAATAAAACTTGCAACATCTTCTACAAGTTCACTCAGTGAATATTGAAATCGGCTTTGAGGTCTAGCATTTAAGCTATAACCGCGTTGATGAATTGCAAGTGTTCTAAATTGATGCTGATGCAATAACTTGGAGGTTTGCTCCCAACTATGAGCAGTTTCGGGAAAACCATGTAATAAAACAACGAGTGGGCCATCTATAGGGCCTGAATCAATCACATCGAATGTCCAAGCCCCACGTGTGTATTGATGAATACGTTTGGTCAGATCCATGAAAACATGCCTCAAATTATTTTTGTTGGCACTTATCATGAGTTTTTATGCTTATTTAAATAACAGCATTTCGGGTCAGTAAATGTGCTATGAGGTCGAATCTGACCAATCAAATCAATAAATAGCTTTATACCGCCGTGATCGTCCCTAGAATTCTGAAATCTGAAGCACCTGTTACCGCTGGCAAATTACCACTTAATCCGTTTACAAAACGCATTGCTAACCAAGCAAACGCTGTAGCCTCGACCCAAGTAGGGGAGAGTCCTAACACATCTGTAGGTTGAACTGACCAATTGTGTTTACGTAAACGCCAACGTAATTGTTCTAATAAATAAGAGTTATAAGCACCGCCACCACATACATATACTTCACCTGTTTCCATCTCTGAGCGATAAATTGCTTTTTGAATGGCACGCACAGTAAGTTTTAATAAGGTGGCTTGAATGTTTTCAGGTGTGTCTTCTAACTCATCATAAGTTAGATCGTTTCGCCAATCGATTAACTGATCATCCAACCAGTCAATATTGAAATCTTCACGTCCCGTACTTTTCGGTGGTTCTTTAGAAAAATATTCATGTGCATGAAGGCGATCGAGTAAAGAGCGGATGGGGTGCCCATAAGCTGCCCAATCACCATTTTCATCATATGGATGACCTGTGTGGCGATGACACCACGCATCCATCAAAATATTTGCAGGACCTGTATCAAAACCAAATACACCATCTGCATTGTTGGCAGGCAGCATACTCACATTGGCAATACCACCCAAATTTAAAATCACACGATGAATACTTGGGTGCTGAAATAATGCTTGATGGAAAGCTGGAACTAATGGTGCACCCTGACCGCCAGCTGCCATATCTCTGCGACGAAAATCAGAAACGACAGGAATTTGAGTGATTTCTGCAATGATATTCGGATCACCGATTTGTAAAGTAAAACCATGCTCTGGGCGATGACGAATTGTCTGCCCATGCGAACCAATCGCTTTAATTTGACTTCGATCTAACTGATGTTTTTCAATGAGAGTATTAATCCCGTGACCAATCATTTGGGCCAGAGCAACATCAGCTTTACCCATACGGTCAATTTCATTGTCATCGGGTAAAGTTAATGCCATAAGCTCATCACGTAACTCGGGTTCAAATGGAACTGTAAGAGTGGCATGAAGCTGTAGTGGCTCAAATGAAGCCGCAACAATATCCACACCATCCATACTAGTGCCAGTCATTACGCCGATATAGATTGCGCTCATATGCAACTTCCCCTGCAAGACGCTGAAAAAATGTTAGTATATCGCACAAATTGAATAACTGATGTGTTTAGGTTTTGTGATGTCAAATTTCTTGCCCGCCGAAGAACAGCTTGCCCTCATCCAACGAGGCACGCACGAAATTATTTCAGAAGAAGATTTACTGAAAAAGCTCAAAGAGAACCGTCCTCTTAAAATTAAAGCTGGTTTTGACCCTACAGCACCAGATTTACATTTAGGACATACGGTTCTTATTAATAAATTAAAAACGTTCCAAGATTTAGGTCATGAAGTAACCTTCTTGATTGGTGACTATACTGCCATGATTGGCGACCCGACAGGCAAAAGCGCGACCCGTCCGCCGTTGTCACGTGAACAAGTAGAAGCGAACGCTAAAACTTATCAAGAACAAGTTTTCAAAATATTAGACCCAAATAAAACAAAAGTACGTTTTAACTCAGAATGGTTTAATCAGAAGTCTGCTGCTGACCTTATTCAGTTGGCAAGCCAACAAACCGTATCTCGTATGTTAGAGCGTGATGACTTTACAAAGCGTTATAGCAACCATCAGCCAATTGCGATCCACGAGTTTTTATATCCTTTAGTTCAAGGCTATGACTCTATTGCACTTGAAGCTGACGTAGAGTTAGGTGGTACAGACCAGACTTTTAACTTACTTATGGGCCGTACTTTACAAAGTCGTTATGGCCAAGAATCACAAGTGTGTATCACTGTACCGATTCTAGAAGGTTTAGATGGCGTAAATAAAATGTCTAAATCTTTAGGTAACTATATTGGTGTATTTGATACACCAGGGGCAATGTACCAAAAAGTTTTATCAATGCCTGATTCTTTAATTGAACGCTATTTCGATTTACTCAGCTTTAAATCTCTAGATGAGATCAAAACTTTATTAGATGAAATTGCTGCTGGTCGTAATCCGCAAGAAGTAAAACGTATTCTTGCACTTGAACTAGTTGAACGTTTCCATGATGCAGAAGCTGCAGCTAATGCACATAAAAGTGCTGGCAACCTTATTACAGAAGGTGAAGTACCCGAAGATACCCCAGAAGTGACTATTTCACGTGGTGAGTTTGGTGGAGAAATCTTTATTGCCACGATTCTACGTTTAGCAGGCCTGAATCCAAATGCAGCAGCTGCAAAAGATGCGGTAGCTCGTGGTGCAGTAAAAGTTGACTGGAAAGCTGTTGATGCAAGTTTCTCTGTAAAAGAAAACGGTACTTTCATTATCCAGTCAGGTAAAAAAGCAATTGCACGTGTAACGTTTACTGACTAAGAATGTTGTGTCGTGATAAAAAGCAGGAGTAATCCTGCTTTTTTTATTTAAGGATTACAAAAACAATTCAACGTTCCACGTGGAACAATCTAATCATCGTAATAATGAAAAAGTAATCAAAGCAAATAAGAAGAAAGAAATATAGGTTGAGCGTAGAGTATTTGCTCTAATATATCTTTGGAATCTTTGGAATCTTTGGAATCTTTGGAATCTTTGGAATCTTTGGAATCTTTGGAATCTTTGGAATCTTTGGAATCTTTGGAATCTTTGGAATCTTTGGAATCTTTGGAATCTTTGGAATCTTTGGAATCTTTGGAATCTTTGGAATCTTTGGAATCTTTGGAATCTTTGGAATCTTTGGAATCTTTGGAATCTTTGGAATCTTTGGAATCTTTGGAATCTTTGGAATCTTTGGAATCTTTGGAATCTTTGGAATCTTTGGAATCTTTGGAATCTTTGGAATCTTTGGAATCTTTGGAATCTTTGGAATCTTTGGAATCTTTGGAATCTTTGGAATCTTTGGAATCTTTGGAATCTTTGGAATCTTTGGAATCTTTGGAATCTTTGGAATCTTTGGAATCTTTGGAATCTTTGGAATCTTTGGAATCTTTGGAATCTTTGGGGGCTATATATGCCTATAACTTCTATAGAAGACATATAAAATTCAAGATGAGCTACATATTCTGAATATAAGAATTAATAAAAGTAGTGAAAATGCCTAAAAAAAAGGCATATATATCACTTTTTTCGTAAAATAGTAGAAAAAAACGGCACTCGATAGAAAAAGGCTGAAATACCCCTTGCAAAGGGTTTTTAATCCTCTATAATGCACATCCATCGGCGGTGATGCAGATAGAAACTTGTTGAAAAACAGTTACTTGGAATTGAGTAGATTGCTTTAAGTGATAGATTTGATGAGAAGTTGGTTTTGGAAATAAGTTTTAAAAATATCGAAATTACCTGTTGACTTTTAAGAGATTAAGAGTAATATAGCCGACCTAGCTTGCTGGTGACGAACCAGTAAGAAGATCATTAAGAGATTATGAAGAACAACTTGTGTGGATTTTTACTGATTGATTGATCGAAATATTATCATTGATTGATTGGTTTAAATTACTCGAAGTTTATTTGAGCGAAATTTAAGTCAGAAAATTGATGAGCCAGAATTGGCACCTTGTCTTTAATAAGGTGCAAAATGATTTTTAACTGAAGAGTTTGATCATGGCTCAGATTGAACGCTGGCGGCAGGCTTAACACATGCAAGTCGAGCGGAGTGATGGTGCTTGCACTATCACTTAGCGGCGGACGGGTGAGTAATGCTTAGGAATCTGCCTATTAGTGGGGGACAACATTTCGAAAGGAATGCTAATACCGCATACGTCCTACGGGAGAAAGCAGGGGATCTTCGGACCTTGCGCTAATAGATGAGCCTAAGTCGGATTAGCTAGTTGGTGGGGTAAAGGCCTACCAAGGCGACGATCTGTAGCGGGTCTGAGAGGATGATCCGCCACACTGGGACTGAGACACGGCCCAGACTCCTACGGGAGGCAGCAGTGGGGAATATTGGACAATGGGCGCAAGCCTGATCCAGCCATGCCGCGTGTGTGAAGAAGGCCTTATGGTTGTAAAGCACTTTAAGCGAGGAGGAGGCTACTGAAGTTAATACCTTCAGATAGTGGACGTTACTCGCAGAATAAGCACCGGCTAACTCTGTGCCAGCAGCCGCGGTAATACAGAGGGTGCAAGCGTTAATCGGATTTACTGGGCGTAAAGCGCGCGTAGGCGGCTAATTAAGTCAAATGTGAAATCCCCGAGCTTAACTTGGGAATTGCATTCGATACTGGTTAGCTAGAGTGTGGGAGAGGATGGTAGAATTCCAGGTGTAGCGGTGAAATGCGTAGAGATCTGGAGGAATACCGATGGCGAAGGCAGCCATCTGGCCTAACACTGACGCTGAGGTGCGAAAGCATGGGGAGCAAACAGGATTAGATACCCTGGTAGTCCATGCCGTAAACGATGTCTACTAGCCGTTGGGGCCTTTGAGGCTTTAGTGGCGCAGCTAACGCGATAAGTAGACCGCCTGGGGAGTACGGTCGCAAGACTAAAACTCAAATGAATTGACGGGGGCCCGCACAAGCGGTGGAGCATGTGGTTTAATTCGATGCAACGCGAAGAACCTTACCTGGCCTTGACATAGTAAGAACTTTCCAGAGATGGATTGGTGCCTTCGGGAACTTACATACAGGTGCTGCATGGCTGTCGTCAGCTCGTGTCGTGAGATGTTGGGTTAAGTCCCGCAACGAGCGCAACCCTTTTCCTTATTTGCCAGCGAGTAATGTCGGGAACTTTAAGGATACTGCCAGTGACAAACTGGAGGAAGGCGGGGACGACGTCAAGTCATCATGGCCCTTACGGCCAGGGCTACACACGTGCTACAATGGTCGGTACAAAGGGTTGCTACCTAGCGATAGGATGCTAATCTCAAAAAGCCGATCGTAGTCCGGATTGGAGTCTGCAACTCGACTCCATGAAGTCGGAATCGCTAGTAATCGCGGATCAGAATGCCGCGGTGAATACGTTCCCGGGCCTTGTACACACCGCCCGTCACACCATGGGAGTTTGTTGCACCAGAAGTAGGTAGTCTAACCGCAAGGAGGACGCTTACCACGGTGTGGCCGATGACTGGGGTGAAGTCGTAACAAGGTAGCCGTAGGGGAACCTGCGGCTGGATCACCTCCTTAACGAAAGATTGACGATTGGTAAGAATCCACAACAAGTTGTTCTTCATAGATGTATCTGAGGGTCTGTAGCTCAGTTGGTTAGAGCACACGCTTGATAAGCGTGGGGTCACAAGTTCAAGTCTTGTCAGACCCACCATGACTTTGACTGATTAAGGTTATAGACAGAAAGATACATAACTGATGATGTAAGCTGGGGACTTAGCTTAGTTGGTAGAGCGCCTGCTTTGCACGCAGGAGGTCAGGAGTTCGACTCTCCTAGTCTCCACCAGAACTTAAGAGAAGTTCGGATTACAGAAATTAGTAAATAAAGATTTAGATCTTGGTTTATTAACTTCTGTGATTTAAGTATCACGGTATTAAGCATGACCTGACGAAGGCATGTTTATTCATTAACAGATTGGCAAAATTGAGTCTGAAATAAATTGTTCACTCAATAATGAAAAGAGAAGAAGTAATTCTAATCTTGGAATTCATTGAGAACTAGCAAATTAACTGAATCAAGCGTTTTGGTATATGAATTAGATTGAAGCTGTACAGTGTTTAAATACACAGTACTTCAAACTGTAAGAGATTGATGAGGAATCATTGATCATGTCTTATTACTCCTTGTAGGTAATAACGACTGTTTGGGGTTGTATAGTCAAGTAATTAAGTGCATGTGGTGGATGCCTTGGCAGTCAGAGGCGATGAAAGACGTAATAGCCTGCGATAAGCTCCGGGGAGGCGGCAAATATCCTTTGATCCGGAGATTTCTGAATGGGGGAACCCACCTACTTTAAGGTAGGTATTGCAACATGAATACATAGTGTTGCAAGGCGAACGAGGGGAAGTGAAACATCTCAGTACCCTTAGGAAAAGAAATCAATTGAGATTCCCTTAGTAGCGGCGAGCGAACGGGGATCAGCCCATTAAGTTATGTGTGTTTTAGTGGAACGCTCTGGGAAGTGCGAACGTAGAGGGTGATATTCCCGTACACGAAAGGGCACACATAATGATGACGAGTAGGGCGAGGCACGTGAAACCTTGTCTGAATATGGGGGGACCATCCTCCAAGGCTAAATACTCCTGACTGACCGATAGTGAACCAGTACCGTGAGGGAAAGGCGAAAAGAACCCCTGTGAGGGGAGTGAAATAGATCCTGAAACCGCATGCATACAAGCAGTGGGAGCCGACTTGTTCGGTGACTGCGTACCTTTTGTATAATGGGTCAGCGACTTATATTCAGTAGCGAGGTTAACCGTATAGGGGAGCCGTAGAGAAATCGAGTCTTAATAGGGCGTTTAGTTGCTGGGTATAGACCCGAAACCAGGCGATCTATCCATGAGCAGGTTGAAGGTTGGGTAACACTAACTGGAGGACCGAACCCACTGTCGTTGAAAAGCCAGGGGATGACTTGTGGATAGGGGTGAAAGGCTAATCAAGCCTGGTGATAGCTGGTTCTCCCCGAAAGCTATTTAGGTAGCGCCTCGGACGAATACCATAGGGGGTAGAGCACTGTTTCGGCTAGGGGGTCATCCCGACTTACCAAACCGATGCAAACTCCGAATACCTATGAGTACTATCCGGGAGACAGACTGCGGGTGCTAACGTCCGTAGTCAAGAGGAAAACAATCCAGACCGCCAGCTAAGGCCCCAAAATCATAGTTAAGTGGGAAACGATGTGGGAAGGCATAGACAGCTAGGAGGTTGGCTTAGAAGCAGCCACCCTTTAAAGAAAGCGTAATAGCTCACTAGTCGAGTCGGCCTGCGCGGAAGATGTAACGGGGCTAAAACTATGTGCCGAAGCTGCGGATTTGACTTTTAAGTCAAGTGGTAGGGGAGCGTTCTGTAAGCCGATGAAGGTGTATTGAGAAGTATGCTGGAGGTATCAGAAGTGCGAATGCTGACGTGAGTAACGACAAAACGGGTGAAAAACCCGTTCGCCGAAAGACCAAGGGTTCCAGTCCAACGTTAATCGGGGCTGGGTGAGTCGACCCCTAAGGCGAGGCCGAAAGGCGTAGTCGATGGGAAATTGGTTAATATTCCAATACTTCTGTGTAATGCGATGAGAGGACGGAGAAGGTTAAGTCAGCCTGGCGTTGGTTGTCCAGGTGAAAGGAAGTAGGCATGCATCTTAGGCAAATCCGGGGTGCTCTATGCTGAGATCTGATAGCAAGCTGTACTTGTACAGCGAAGTGGCTGATACCATGCTTCCAGGAAAAGTCTCTAAGCTTCAGTTACACAGGAATCGTACCCTAAACCGACACAGGTGGTCAGGTCGAGTAGACCAAGGCGCTTGAGAGAACTCTGCTGAAGGAACTAGGCAAAATGGTACCGTAACTTCGGGAGAAGGTACGCTGTTGTTGGTGATGGAACTTGCTTCCTGAGCTGATGACAGCCACAGAAACCAGGCCGCTGCAACTGTTTATTAAAAACATAGCACTCTGCAAACACGAAAGTGGACGTATAGGGTGTGATGCCTGCCCGGTGCTGGAAGGTTAATTGATGGGGTTAGCGTAAGCGAAGCTCTTGATCGAAGCCCCAGTAAACGGCGGCCGTAACTATAACGGTCCTAAGGTAGCGAAATTCCTTGTCGGGTAAGTTCCGACCTGCACGAATGGCATAATGATGGCGGCGCTGTCTCCAGCAGAGGCTCAGTGAAATCGAAATCGCTGTGAAGATGCAGTGTACCCGCGGCTAGACGGAAAGACCCCGTGAACCTTTACTGCAGCTTGACATTGAACTTTGACCTTACTTGTGTAGGATAGGTGGGAGGCTTTGAAGTTGGAACGCTAGTTCCAATGGAGCCGTCCTTGAAATACCACCCTGGTAATGTTGAGGTTCTAACTCTGCCCCGTAATCCGGGGCGAGGACCATGTCTGGTGGGTAGTTTGACTGGGGCGGTCTCCTCCTAAAGAGTAACGGAGGAGTACGAAGGTGCGCTCAGCGTGGTCGGAAATCACGCGTAGAGTATAAAGGCAAAAGCGCGCTTAACTGCGAGACCCACAAGTCGAGCAGGTACGAAAGTAGGTCTTAGTGATCCGGTGGTTCTGTATGGAAGGGCCATCGCTCAACGGATAAAAGGTACTCTGGGGATAACAGGCTGATACCGCCCAAGAGTTCATATCGACGGCGGTGTTTGGCACCTCGATGTCGGCTCATCTCATCCTGGGGCTGAAGCAGGTCCCAAGGGTATGGCTGTTCGCCATTTAAAGAGGTACGCGAGCTGGGTTTAGAACGTCGTGAGACAGTTCGGTCCCTATCTACCGTGGGCGCTGGAAATTTGAGAGGATCTGCTCCTAGTACGAGAGGACCAGAGTGGACGAACCTCTGGTGTACCGGTTGTGACGCCAGTCGCATCGCCGGGTAGCTATGTTCGGAAGGGATAACCGCTGAAAGCATCTAAGCGGGAAGCCTACCTCAAGATAAGATTTCCCTAGGACTTTATGTCCTCTAAAGAGCCGTTCGAGACTAGGACGTTGATAGGTTGGATGTGGAAGCATAGTGATATGTGAAGCTGACCAATACTAATTGCTCGTGAGGCTTGACTATACAACACCCAAGCAGTTGTATATATGGCATCAATCGATTCATTAATATGCAAAGCAACTTGATTTAGTTATATGTTTAGCTAAAATGAACAAAATTAAAGTAAGACTCAATCAGCCCATCTGTAAAGATTTGGAAAACGCATCGGCAACCAATAAGACCAATGCAAGTATCCATACCAGTTGTGCTGGCGACCATAGCAAGAGTGAACCACCTGATCCCTTCCCGAACTCAGAAGTGAAACCTCTTAGCGCTGATGGTAGTGTGGGGTTTCCCATGTGAGAGTAAGTCATCGCCAGCTCATTATTCTAAACACCCCCTACTATGTAGGGGGTGTTTTTTTATGTGGAAAGTAAACTGGAAATACCATGAAAGATTAAAGATTTATGCTATAAATAATAAGAAAATTATCTATTTAAGCTAAAATAATAAGGGAGAACTACTTATGAGAATCTATGGGGATGTAGGTTCCGGTAATTGTTATAAGATTAAATTATTACTTTTCTTATTAAATATTAAGCATGTATGGATTCATATTGATATTTTAAAAAAAGATACTCAAACAACAGAGTTTTTATCCTTAAATCCTAATGGAAAAATACCTGTATTAGCTCTGGATGATGGTCGTGTTTTGAGTGAATCGAATGCTATTTTAGGTTACTTAGCTGAGGGAACAAAATTTATTCCTAGAGATCCTTTTATTAAAGCCAAAATGTATCAGTGGATGTTCTTTGAGCAGTATAGCCATGAACCATTTATTGCTGTTGCCCGTTTTATTAATAAATATTTAGGTTTACCAGAAGATAGAAGAGCCGAATATTATAATTTACAGCCAAAAGGGCATAAAGCATTATCTATTATGGATAAAGTATTAGCGGAGCACGACTATCTTACAGGACCACAACTCACTATTGCTGATATTGCGCTATATGCTTATACACATGTGGCTGATGAAGGTGGTTTTGATTTAAATTTATATCCCAACATTCAGGTATGGTGCCAAAGAATTCGAAAATATTCAGGTTATGTAGGTATGAGTTAATTAAAAAAGAACTCACAGGGAGTTCTTTTTAAGTATGAGAGAAATTTCGAGTTTTTCTGGTTTAGAAGTGAGCTTCTAAACCTACATAGGGGCCTTTAAACTCAAACTTAAGATCGTTGTTATCGTAGTCATCTAAATCGATATTGAGTACGCGATAGCCTGCTGTTAAACCAAGATCAATGAGTAGATTATCTGCAAATTTATATTTTACTTCTGCTAATGCATCTGTGATTCGTGCATCGTCAAAGTTTGTATAGGTTGCTTCACCTTTAGCACTTAAACCTGTAAATGGAAGTTTTACTTCACCAGACAAGTAAGCAATAGGGTATGTTTTATCAATATCCACACGCTTGCCTGTATAAGCAGTGATATCACCATTTAATACAGTTGCACCAAGTCCCGCATCTACACTCACAATATTGTCTAGTAATTCATAATAGAGAATAAAATCACTATGATCTAAATCAACTTTATAGTTAGCTTGACCTAAGATTTCTGATTTAGTTTGAGTATTTAAATTTACATAACGAATTTTTGCATTTGGAATAAATGGAATCGGGTGTTCTACTGACAATGAGAGCTGAGCACTGCCTTTTTGATCTAAATCTTGATCATTAGGGAATTGAGAAGACATATTAGCTTTACCATCATAAAACCAGTAGCCTACGTCTCCTTTTACTCCAACAAAGTCTGCTTGAGCAAAGCCACTTAAGCCCATCCCGAGCGTTAATAAAGATATTTTTAATATTTTCACTTTGAACATCCGCATAAAAGAAATCTTTAAGCGCATGATATAGACATCTTGCTACAGATGCATTGATAAAAAACATGAGTCTGAAGCGTATATTGTTAATAATTTTTATAGTTAAGGAAAATATTAATTATTTCATATAATTAATATTTTCCTTTTAATTTGGATGATATGAACCCTTTACCGATTTTAGTATAAATTTTGTCATCTAAAAAAATAGGTATTATCAAATCCAATTGAAAATTGAAGAACAAATTAATGGATAAGTTGAGTAATTAAATAGGATTTTTTAGGAATTGGAAGAAAATATCATTGAACAATATTGAGTGCTTATATGCTTTAAGCGTAAAGATTAGCTGAAAAATAACCAATTGTGATAAAAACTCAGAAAATTCGTAAAATTTCTGACGGAAATTACAGTAAAAAGAAATAAAAACAGGTATTGTTCAGCTATATAGGAGCAAAAAATGGACAAAAATCTTTAAGGAAGAATTTTCTATTTTTGCTTGTTTGAAATGAAAATAAAAATACTCACAAGGTGTCTTTTATTCTCAATCAAACACAAAAGTATTCTTTTGGTTCTTTTTTTGCATGCGGAATAACAATCAACAATAGCAGTAAAAATAAGCAATCTTTTAACATTAGGTGTTCTATGACAGATTCTCGTGAAAACTGGACGTCACGATCTGGTTTTATTATTGCAGCCGTTGGTTCGGCTGTAGGCTTAGGTAATATTTGGCGCTTTCCATACGTTGCTTATGAAAATGGTGGTGGTGCGTTTCTTATTCCCTATTTATTAGCACTCATTACTGCTGGTTTACCTTTACTATTTTTAGATTATGCGGTTGGTCATCGTAGTACTGGTTCACCTCCTAAAGCGTATCGTGCCTTATTTAAAGGTGGAGAAACATTAGGATGGTGGCAGGTGTGTGTCTGTATCATCATTGGTTTGTATTATGCAAGCGTTCTGACGTGGGCAGGCAGTTACGTTTACTTTTCTATTGGTCAAATGTGGGGAAGTGATCCAGAAGGTTTCTTCTTTAATACTTATTTGCAAACCTCAAAAGCGACTGGTTTTGATCTACAGTTTGTAGGTCATTTATTCTGGCCGATTGTGGGGATTTGGGCACTTACTTTAATCATTCTTTATGGTGGCGTGAAAAAAGGTGTGGAATTATCAAATAAGATTTTCATGCCTTTATTATTCATTTTATTTACTATTTTAGTGGTTCAGTCATTGCGTTTACCAGGTGCAGCTCAAGGTTTGAATGCATTCTTTACGCCAAACTGGTCTGCAATGATGGATTATAAAGTTTGGTTAGCCGCGTATGGCCATACTTTCTTCTCATTATCTGTTGGTTTCGGGATTATGGTGACTTATTCATCTTATTTGAAACCGAAAACCAATTTAACTGGTTCTGGCTTAATCGTTGGTTTTGCTAATGCGTCAACAGAGATTTTGGCAGGTATTGGTATTTTTGCAGCGCTTGGCTTTATGGCACATGCGGCTGGTACTGAAGTTAAAGATGTAGTGAGTGGTGGGATTGGGTTAGCATTTATTGCATTCCCTAAAATTATTTCAAGTTTAGGTACAGGCGCCGATTTATTTGGTTTCTTATTCTTCTCTTCACTTTTCGTCGCAGGTATTTCTTCGATGGTCAGTATTTTGGAAGTGCCTATTGCAGCAATGCAAGATAAGTTGAAATGGGGCCGTAAAAAAGCTGTAACAATTATTGGCGGCGGTAGTGCGCTTGTATCGATTATCTTATTCTCAAGTGTAAACGCAATTAAACTTGTTGATATTGTTGACCACTTTATTAATAACATCGGGATTATTGGTGGTGCATTACTATCGATTATTAGTATAGCTTGGTTTAAGCGTTCTGCGTTGATGGAACTTCGTGATCATGTGAACCGTATCTCAACCATTCAATTGGGTAAGGGATGGGATTTTACTCTAACGGTCATTACGTCATTAATCTTGTTAACCACACTCAGTATGACTGTTTTTAATTTGATCAAAAATGGCTATGATACTTATAGTATGAGTTTGCAAGGTGTATTCGGCTGGGGCAGTGTGATTTTCTGTGCGGTCGTTGCAATCGCGTTAAGCAAAATGAAAGATCGCTAGGAGAATAGAATAATGAATACTTCAGCAATCGTAATGATGGTAATTTCGATGGTGTTTTTATGGGGTGGATTAGCTTTATCCATTCTGCATTTGTCGAAACATCCTGAAGAGTTAGATGATGTTTTAGAAGAGGTAAAAGATCAGCATACGCTTTGATACTGATCTAATAAAAAGCAGGCTCGAAGCCTGCTTTTTTTATGCGATTTTTTGAATTTTACAATAATAGAATCCATCACCAGACTGTGCTTGTGGTAGCAACTGTCGACCGTGAGTTTGTTCAATTCCCCAATCAGCTACAATCTTGATCTCTTTTGCATCTGTATGTTCAGCAAAAAAAGCCATCATTTGTTGCTCATTTTCGACTTTTAAAATCGAACAGGTAATATAGAGCAGCGTGCCTCCAACTTTAAGCTGTTGCCACATGTGCTCCAAAATCTGCTTTTGTAAATCGGCAGTTTGAGCAATATCTGTAGATTGGCGTAACAGACGTATATCAGGATGGCGGCGAATAACGCCTGTTGCAGAGCAAGGTGCATCTAGCACAATACAGTCTACTGGCTGTGCTGGAACCCATTCGGTTGCATCTGCTGCTAGAATTTCTGTATGGCTCTGATCAAGTGCTAAACGATTTAAATTTTCAGTCACACGGACTAAACGGTTAGAGTCCTGATCAATAGCAATCAGTTGTGCTGGCTTAAATTTTTCGAGTAAATGAGCTGTTTTTCCACCTGGTGCTGCACAGGCATCAATCACAGTTTTATTATTTAAGTCTGGCAAGAGTTCTGCACAAAGTTGAGCGTGTTCATCTTGTACAGAAACCCAGCCTTGTTCAAAACCAGGTAAGTGAGTAATTTGAACAGATTGTTCAAGGACGATACCTGCTTCAGATAAAATACACGCACGTGCTTGTATGTCTAAACTTTGTAGTTTGGCTAAATAAGCATCTCGATCAATATGGCGTTGATTAACCCTTAACGTTAAAGGAGCAATTTGTTTTAAAGATTGGCAAAGAGATTCGGTTTGTTCTCCCCAATCTTTTTTTACACGTTTATAAAGCCAACTCGGTAAGCCATGCGCTTGTTGTAAACCTTGTTGAAACTCATCTTCACGAGTAGCTCGACGTAAAATCGCATTAACAATGCCGCTGAGTGCGGGGAACCCAAGTTGTTTGGTAGCATCTACTGTTTCTGAGATCGCAGCGTGTGCGGCAATACGCGTGCATAAAATCTGGTAAAGACCCACATACAGACAAGTTTCAACAGTCTCATTATTTAATGGCTTACTGAGTAAAGGTAAGCTAATTGATTTAAGAGCAAACCATTGACGTAATGTTCCTAGAACAAGTTCATGAAATAGCGCACGGTCTCGTTCTGCGACTTGATTAAGCTGTGTATTTAAAATACTGGCAAGAGAGTGACCTTGCTGAACTTTTAATAGAGTCTGGACGACTTGAGCACGTAAGTTAAAACGTGACGAATGAGAAAAGGCCTGACTCATGGCAGAATTTGTCCTACATGAAGTTTCTGGGTTTGTGCAATTTGTTGGGCATTCATTGCTTTGCCGCCTGGCCATTGCACACTGGTCAGACAAATAAACGAGTCTTGACCACACGCAATATGTACACCTTGCTTATCAATTAAAATAATTTCACCAGCTTGGGCATTTGATTTAGTCTGAGCTGAAATTGTTGAGTTCCAGATACGTAGAGCATTGTTTTCATCAAGCTGAATGAAGGCAACTGGCCAAGGGTTGAAGGCGCGAATGTTTCGGTCAAGTTGAACAGCATCAATTGACCAGTCAATTCGAGCTTCCGACTTTACTAATTTATGTGCATATACCGTTAAGCTTTCATCTTGAACTTCGCGTTCTGCCAGATATTTTTGTAATGTTGCTTCTGATTCTAAAACTGCACAAATTGCTGATGCACCTTGAACAGCTAATTTGTCGTGTAGGCTGCCTGAGGTGTCTTCGTTAGTGATTGGACAAAAGGTCTTATACATCATATCGCCTGTATCTAAACCGGCAGCCATTTGCATAATCGTAATACCTGTTTCTTCATCACCTGTTGCAATCGCACGTTGAATTGGTGCGGCACCACGCCAACGTGGTAATAATGAACCGTGGATATTTAAACAGCCATATTTAGGTGTATCGAGCACAGCTTGTGGAAGAATCAAACCATAGGCAGCGACTACCATTACATCTGCACCTAAAGCTGCAAGTTCTTGTTGAGCTGCAAGCCCTTCTTCTGTAGACGCTTTAAAGTGAAGTGGCTGATAAACTGGAATATCATGCTCAAGGGCAAGCTGTTTTACGGAAGATGGTGTTAATTTTTGTCCGCGACCAGCTTTACGGTCTGGTTGGGTATAAACCGCGATAATTTCATGGGAAGTTTTTAATAAAGCCGCCAATGCTGTTGCAGCAAATTCAGGGGTGCCAGCAAAAATAATTTTCACAAATGCATTCCAAAAAGAGTTTGTGGGTAGTATACGTGAAAAACGATTGAAGCCCTAAACTCATAGCTATTGAGGCATTTGGTTTTTAAATAGTGAACAAAAAATTATTCAAAAATTTTTATTGATAAAAAAAGGTTATGAAAAAATAAAAAATTATTCATGGAAGTTTTGCCAAATATTGACTGACTATTACTGTTCTTGGCTTTCAGAATATTATTTGCTTCTATAGAATGGAGAATGATCAAATTATGATGATGAGTCAATATTCCGACTGATCTAACGCTATATCAGAATCATTCAGCCAGAGTGGGAGAAATTTCGCTCAAGCACAACTTGTTGGAAACACTAATGCCTGACTATCGTTCAAAAACATCGACACACGGAAGAAATATGGCTGGCGCACGTGGCTTATGGCGTGCAACAGGAATGAAAGATGAGGATTTCGGCAAACCGATTATTGCGGTGGTCAATTCATTTACTCAATTTGTTCCGGGCCATGTACATCTTAAAGATCTAGGGCAGCTTGTTGCAGCAGAAATTCAGGCATCAGGTGGTGTTGCTAAAGAGTTTAATACGATCGCAGTAGATGACGGTATTGCAATGGGGCATGACGGCATGCTCTATTCACTGCCTTCACGTGATTTGATTGCTGACTCAGTTGAATACATGGTAAATGCGCATTGTGCTGATGCTATGGTCTGTATTTCTAACTGTGACAAGATTACTCCAGGAATGCTCATGGCTGCGATGCGCTTGAATATTCCTGTAGTTTTTGTGTCTGGTGGACCAATGGAAGCAGGTAAGGTCAAATTCCGCGGTAATGAAAAAGCGATTGATCTTGTTGATGCAATGGTTGTTGCAGCTGATGAAAGTTATACAGACGAAGAAGTTGAAGAATTTGAACGTTCGGCATGTCCAACCTGCGGTTCATGTTCAGGTATGTTCACTGCAAACTCAATGAACTGTTTAACAGAAGCTTTAGGTTTATCTTTACCGGGTAATGGTTCGATTGTTGCGACTCATGCTAATCGTAAAAAATTATTCTTAAAAGCAGGCCAGCTTATTGTTGAATTGGCTAAGCGCTATTACGAACAAGAAGATGCAAGCATTTTACCTCGTTCAATTGCAACAAAGGCTGCATTTAAAAATGCGATGACGCTTGATATTGCAATGGGTGGCTCAACCAATACCGTTCTACATTTATTGGCTGCTGCAAGTGAAGCAGAAGTTGACTTTACTATGGACGATATTGACGAGTTGTCACGTCGAGTTCCTGTATTGTCTAAAGTAGCGCCTGCAAAACAAGATGTTCATATGGAAGATGTACACCGTGCAGGTGGCATTATGGCCATTTTAGGTGAACTTGATCGTGCGAATTTACTTGATGTATCACTACCAACAGTCCATGAGAAAACGTTAAAAGATGCGTTGGACAAGTGGGATATTATTCGTACTGAAGATGCAGACGTATATGAGTTCTATCGCTCATCTCCAGGTGGTGTACCAACACAAGTTGCATTCTCTCAAAATCGTTACTATGCAACTTTAGATGGCGATCGTGAAAAAGGCGTTATCCGCAATGCAGAACATGCATTCTCTAAAGATGGTGGTTTAGCTGTGCTATACGGCAACATCGCTCTTGATGGTTGTATTGTAAAAACTGCGGGTGTAGATGAATCTATTCTAAAATTTACCGGCACAGCGCGCGTGTTTGAGAGTCAAGATGCTGCTGTAGATGCAATCTTGGGTCATGATATTAAAGCTGGTGACGTCGTTGTTATTCGTTACGAAGGCCCACGTGGTGGACCGGGTATGCAAGAAATGCTTTACCCAACCAGCTATCTTAAATCGAAAGGTTTAGGAAAAGACTGTGCATTAGTTACAGATGGCCGTTTCTCTGGTGGTTCATCAGGTCTTTCGATTGGACATGTTTCGCCAGAAGCTGCTGAAGGTGGTGCAATTGGTTTGGTTGAAGATGGTGATACCATTGAAATTGATATTCCAAACCGTACCATTCACTTAAATGTTGATGATGCGACTATGGCGCACCGTCGTACAGTTCAAGAAGCGAAAGGCTGGCATCCAAAAGAAGAACGTAAACGTAAGGTATCAAAAGCGTTAAAAGTTTATGCAATGCATACAACAAGTGCAGCAAAAGGAGCTGTACGCGTTCTCTAAAATATTCAATTTTAATAATTGAGTAGAAAGCATGCACCTATCAACACGATGAATTGCTATCATGTTGAGGGTGCATTTTTCATGTCTGGTAAAAAAAATCAGCTTGTAGAAAAAGGTGTTTTTAGATCATTCTATGGGATTGACATAAAATGGTGATAAAATCTTCACCTACGCAGAAACTTGCTAAAAACATGACTTATTTTCTGCGTGATCTTAGGTAGTCATACTTTCAATCTTGACTACTGTTATACCTTGACTATGATCAAAGCAATCTTTGATCTCGCTTAGGATTTATTTTTTTAGAGGCACTATTCATGTCACTGCTACGCCGTTGGTTTGATCCTATCCGATCGAGTTGGTTTTACCAAAAACCGTCTCGTCAAGCGGTGTTACCCACGGAAAATGGTTTAAGTATTTATTTACGACTTGATGATGTATATAGCTATTTAGCTGTTCAGCAATTGTCTCAGCTCGATGAAATTTTAAGTGATGAGCTCAAACCTTTAAAAATTATTATTTCCCACACGGCATCTGAACCTCCGAACAGTATGTCACATGAAGAATGGCAAAATTATTGTTTAAATGATGCCAAAATATTGGCCAAACAACACCGTTTTGCTTTTGATGAATTTCCCGAAATCCCAAGCCAAGAATCTTTAAAACAGGCCGCTGTCATACTAAAAAGAACCCCATTACAAGGTCAGAATTTTTTACATTTATTAGAAGATATTTTTCACATGCTTTGGCAGCAACAATATGGAAAGTTGCGTACTTTACATGCCATGGCAGTTAAACATCAGCTTCCTCAACATTTTTCAGAACGTATTTTTACGGATGAGCCTGTAACGGCGGCATATTTTGAGTTTGGTGGACGTAAATATCATGCAGTAGATGATTTATTGCGTTTAACTCGTCGTCTAAAACAGCAAAAACTGCTTACAGGCAATCCAATCTTTTTAATTAATCATATCGAATGGCGTGAACATTTAATTAATGATGCTGAGGCACTGACTGAGATTCAGACACTTCATCCTGAACTCGATATATATATTGCTTTAGAAGATCCGATGAGTTGGCTGTTGCTTGCCTATATTAAGGAAGAACTGGCTGATTATTACGACATTCAATTAAAAGTTTATCCCTTAAGCTATCAAGGCCGAGACTGGTTTGACTGGAGTTTGGCAACACGTGTTTCTAAACGAACAGATGTAGCTTTTACCCCTTTTTGCCGCCCTACAGAAGAAAGTACGCTTGAAATGGCAAAGCTTTTCTATAGCGTGTCGGAAAATCAGCAAATCGATACGATATTTAGTATTTTGCAAGCAGTCTGGACGAAAGGAAAAGACTTATCTTTCCAAAAGCATTTCCAAGAATTACAGCAACAGTTGGGAATTGAGCAGTTAACCGAACAGGATGTACCATCTGTTCTAGCGCAAAATGATGCACTTTGCAAAGATAAGCATCAGCCTGATTTACCAGTTTTAGAGTTGCGTATTAATGATCAAAGCTATGTCTTTAATAGCTTGTACCGAGTTTGGATGATTGAAAGTATTTTTAGCAATGTATTAGAAGAAAAATATAAAACGGCCTCAACTTCTAATTGAGGCCTTCTCCTAAAAACAAGAATAGGGCAAAGCCTGTTTTTTTCCGTAGCATAACCTTGTAAGGAATCGGAGATAAACAGTGACTTTTTTAGCAATTATTATGGTGGTGTTTGCCTTTGCTGGCATGATTAAAGGCATGATCGGCTTAGGTTTACCTGCTGTATCGATGGGCCTACTCACCATAGCAATGAGCCCATTTCAAGCAGCTTCACTTCTGATCGTTCCTTCAATGGTGACCAATGTCTGGCAGCTTTTTGCTGAAGGTCATGTCTGGTCTTTTATTCGTCGTTTCTGGACTTTGCTCGTGGGCATTGTGGTGGGATCAATATGGAGCTTTTTACCTACTTTAAATCAAAGCCATGGGCACAGTAGTGAGATTTTGTTGGGCTGTATGCTAGCTTTATATGGGGTGTATGGCCTATGCGTTAAAAAGCTTCCGCACTTAGGGAAGTATGAGCGTTGGTTATCGCCCGTGATTGGGTATATTGGCGGAGCAGTCACTGTCGCAACTGGAGTCATTATTATTCCTGTCGTACCTTATTTGCAGTCTTTACATTTAAAACGTGATGAATTAGTACAGGCTTTGGGGCTGACTTTTACGGTATCAACTATTTGTCTGGCAGTCTTTTTACAGCATAACCCTATGTCAGGAATAACACTGGATTATCGTTTATCTTTCGCTGCTTTATTGGCGGCATTAGTAGGAATGTGGTTAGGTAAAAAAATCCGTTATCGACTTAATGAGCAGATATTTCGCCGTATATTTTTTATAGGTTTAATGTCGTTGGGAATATATATGATTTTGCACTAACATCCATTTTCTTGAGGACGATGTTGTAGTAAAAACTTAGAAAACAATTGATAGCTTTGAGGGAGTTGAGCAAAATTTTGGGTGGCTAATAACAATTTACGATTTGCCCATGCTCCGAGTAATTGAATCGAATGGAAACGATAGTCAGGTTGTAAGCGTTGAGCAGCACGGGCTGGCATAATGGCAATTCCGACTCCTTTAGCAACAACTTCTGCAATTGCGCCAAAATTAGGTAAACGTAAACGATACTGTATGTTAAAACCTAATAGCTTGGCCTGGGTTTCAATGGATTGTTGCAAAGAGTGATGCGGCATAAGGCCAATAAAGCCATAGTTCAAAGCATCTACCAAATTTAGTTCTCGGTATTGTGCTAAAGCATGTTCGGCAGGGCAGATCAAAACTAAAGGATCACTAGCGAATTCTTGCGTCTGTAAATGTCGAGTGTCAAAAAAGCTTGAAACGAGTCCTAATCTGGCCACACCTTTAGTTAATGCTTCTACAATTTCGGAGCTTTCAGCTTCATGTAAATCGATATTAATTTCAGGATGAAGTACCAGATATTGAGGTAAGAGAGGGGGTAAATATTCACTTTGTGCCGAGGAGTTACACCAAAGCGTCAATGATTCTGGAGCTTTTTGTCTAAAGCGCTGCATTTCTTGTTCTAGTTGATCTTTTTGTGCCATAAGCTGACGAGCATATTCGACAAAAGCATGTCCAGCAGATGTTAACTCGAGGCCAGTGGTATGGCGAATAAATAAAGGTGTATCAAAATATTGTTCGAGTTTTTTAATGCGTTCGCTAGCAGCTTGAAGGGAAATAGCAGAACGGTTAGCACCTTTGGTCAAGCTACCTGTAGAGACAATATGAAGAACCAGTTGTAAATCGAAAAAATCAAAACGCATAATAGGAACGTATTGAAATACAAAAATTCATCATACTAAAAACTGGAATAGAAAGGTGGTGAAAAATAATAATAAAAAAGGCAGCGGATGCTGCCTTTAGGAACTTAAGTTTTATCTTTTAAACTAAATAACCAGTTCAAAATAATGGCTGCAAAAGTTGCTGTACCAATGCCACCTAAATTGAAATTACCAAACGTCAATTCAAAGTTTCCGGCACCTAAAATAATTGTTACAGAAGCAACAATCAGATTTTTATTGTTGGAAAAATCGACTTTATTTTCAATCCAGATTTTCGCACCAGCAATGGTAATTAAACCAAACACGACAATAGACGCGCCTGTGAGAACCGCACTTGGAATGGTGCTAATGACTGCACCAAACTTTGGAGATAGACCTAAGAAAATTGCGAAGACACCAGCAATAACAAAAACAATGGTTGAGTACACGCGTGTTACCGCCATGACCCCAATGTTTTCACCATAAGTCGTCATGCCCGGTGCGCCAACGCTACCAGAGAGCGTGGTTGCCAAACCATCTGCAACAAATGCTTTGCCTAATTGTGGAGTCAGGTTTTCTCCCGTCATCGCACCTACAGCTTTAATATGCCCTAGATTTTCTGCTACTAAAATAAGAGCAACGGGTGCAATAATTAGCATGGCTTTAGTGTCAAAAGTAGGGTGTGAAAAACTTGGGATGCCGAACCATGCAGCCGCTGAAATCTGGCTAAAATCGATTGGTTTACCAAAACCTAAACCATTGGTCGTAATGGCATAAATCACGTAGGCCAAAATTAGACCGACCAATAAAAGTAGACGTTGTAATAAACCGCGTGTAAATACCGCAATGCTCCCCATACAAAGTACAGTAATGAGTGCCATCCACATTTCAAAAGGTTGGCCTGCAACACCTTTAATGGTAACGGGCGCAAGGTTTAAACCAATGATCATTACAATTGCGCCAGTAACGACAGGCGGCATGAGTTTTTCAATCCAGCGTGTACCAGTGAGCATCACAATAAAACCGATGAGGGCGTAAAATACACCACACGCTACGATTCCACCTAACGCCATAGATAGATTTGGATTTGCGCCAGAACCCGTAATATGCCCAGTTGCTGCTGCAACAACCCCAATAAAAGCAAAGCTTGAACCTAAATAACTTGGAACACGGCCTCCTGTAATTAAGAAGAACAGGATGGTACAGATTCCAGACATTAAAATGGCAAGATTTGGGTTAAAACCCATGAGTAATGGTGCTAAAACAGTTGCTCCAAACATGGCAAAAGCATGCTGGATACCTAAAATAGCACTTTGAACTGGTGGGAGATATTCATTGGTAGAGACCGGTCGGTGGTCAATATCACCTTGGTAAGGCTGCCATTTTGGAAACCAATTGGACATAAAATAAGCTCATTATTCTTTAATTGGTGCAATGATACTCTTTCTTGAGAATGCATTTAATCTCTAGAGAGAAGTATGTGAGTGAAAAATAATTATTTTTTAACGATTGGTATAATTCTATGAATTCTAAATATAAGGAATTAGTTATTTTTTTCTCATAAAGACTAATTTTTTGATTTTAAAAAAATATTCTAAAAAATAGAAAATCGAGGAAAATTTAAGAAAAATAGAGAATTTTGCAAGTAAAAAGCAGCACATCAAGATGCACTGCTTTGTCAAACGATCGGTAAAATCAGCTTAGCCTGTATTACGTAAACCAGCAGCAATACCTGCAATACTCACCATAAGCGCATGATCAACAGGTGTGTTTTCTGCCTGACGCTCAGCAAGATAGTCACGGCGACGTTTCATCAGTTCAGCCTGTAAAAGATGCAAAGGAAGTAAATATGGCTTACGAACCTGCATAGACTGATCAAGAACTTCATTATTGCTCAGCAGTTTTGATTCATCTTTTAATGCAAGCAGGGTTTCAACAGCATCTTTTAAACGCTGACGTAATTCATTGCCCAATATTTTTAAATCTTCATCTTCAGTCAGATGTGACTCGTAATAGAGCGCAATATTGGCGTCAGATTTAGACAATACCATTTCCAGCATATCAATGAGGGTCTGGAAATAAGGCCATTGCTGTAGCATTTCATCGAGTGTTGCTTTTTGCTGATCTGCAATCACTTCGTTAATAGCGGCCCCTGTACCTAGCCATGCAGGTAGCATTAAACGGATTTGGGTCCATGCAAACACCCAAGGAATCGCACGTAAAGATTCAATACCACCACTGACTTTACGTTTTGCTGGGCGTGAGCCTAATGGCAGCATTTGTAATTCAAGCTCAGGTGTGACGGTACGTAAATATTTAACGAAGTGTGGATTTTCACGCACTGTTTGACGATATACCTTCACGGAGTGATCTGTCATACGGTTCATGATTTCACGCCACTCAGCTTTAGGTTCTGGCGGTGGAAGTAAGGTCGCTTCGAGCGTGGCAGCGGTATAGATTTCAAGGTTTTGCATGGCAATTCCTTCTAAACCGAATTTGAAGCGAATCATTTCACCTTGTTCTGTGACTCGGATTGCACCTGAAATAGAGCCAGGTGGCTGTGAAAATAGTGCTTGTTGAGTTGGAGCACCACCACGACTAATTGAACCACCGCGACCGTGGAACAGAGTCAACTGTACGCCGTGTGTTTGAGCAATTGCAGTCAGCTCTTCTTGAGCACGATATTGTGCCCAGTTGGCAGACATAAATCCGGCATCTTTTGCAGAGTCGGAGTACCCGATCATGACTTCATGTTTACCCTGAATGTGCTGTTTATACCAATGCATATTGAACAGCGTATTCATGGTAGTTGCAGCGCCATCTAAATCCTTTAAAGTTTCAAATAGAGGAACTACTCGTAAAGGATGCTGAATGCCTGCTTCTTTTTGCAATAACAATACAGCTAAAACATCGCTTGGATATTCAGCCATAGAAATAATATAAGCTCCTAAAGATTCAGGCGGTTGGTCTGCCAAAGTACGCATGGTTGCAAATACTTCTTGAACATCTGGGTGTCCAATCAAACTGCCTTCAGGTTCATTAATATATTTCGGTAAAAGTGGTCGTTTGCTTTGTAGTTCCTGTATCAGGAAGTTTTGGCGCGCTTGTTCGGTCCACGATTCAAAATTACCTAAACCTAAATATTCAGTAATTGCTGAAATGGCTTGGCGATGACGACCTGATTCTTGGCGAATGTCGAGTTTAAGTAGTTCAATACCAAAACAGTTCACACGGTAGATAAAGTCGAGTAGTTGACCGTTAGCAATTTCAGGCAGGTTACTGTCGATTAAAGAGCGATAGCACAGCAATAATGGTTGTAAGAGCTCATCTTTACTTTTAATCACATTCGTATCGTCTGCTTCAAGTCCTTGCAAACGTTGAGCTAACCAGTGACGAGTCGCTTTTAAGCGTTCTCGTGTTGCACGTAAATACTCACGATACGGTTCTGCATGTTGGTTACCAATGGCCTGAATCATTTCTTCAGAACAGGTCTGGATTGAAAGTTCCCAACGCAAGTTTTCGATATCTCTTAAATAGAGATCGGCAGCTTGCCAGCGCGATAACCACAGAACTTCTTGTGTAATTTGATGGGTAACATTTGGGTTGCCATCGCGGTCTCCCCCCATCCAAGATGCAAAACGCACTGGTGCAATGTTAAGGGGTAAGTTTTGTTGGCAATTTTGTTGGACCAACTCATTTAACTCTCGAATAAATTTAGGTACTGCATTCCAGAGCGTTTGCTCAATCGTCGCAAAGCCCCATTTTGCTTCATCGACAGGAGTCGGGCGGTGCTGCCTGATTTCATCGGTTTGCCATGCCGAACTAATTTGTTGCTTTAAGTTGGCAAGTGCACTTTGACGCTCACGGGGAGTAAGTTTTTGCTGATCAAGCTGAGACAAACACGCATTGATATCATCATATTTTTGAATCAGTGTACGACGGCTGACTTCAGTTGGGTGCGCTGTAAGGACTAGCTCAATATTGAGATCACAAGTTTGCTGGAATAGTTTTTCTGTTGAAATACTTTTGTCTTTGAATTTTTCAAATAGATGAACAAGCGGATTCGGAGAGTTGGCATCCGAATCAAATTCTGCCTGTCTGCGGCTACGAACCACATGATATTGCTCGGCAATATTGGCAAAATTTAGGAAATGAGAAAAAGCGCGGGTAAGAGGAAGTAGCTCTTCATCGGGTAGTTCCAAAAATAATTGTTCTAGTTGTTTTTCGGCTTCAGCTTGACCATCACGTGCACCTTTGGCGAGAGCACGGATTTGCTCGATCTGATTAAACAGTTCTTGTCCTGCATGTTGTTTTAGGGTTTCACCTAACAAATTGCCAAGTAAACGGACATCCTCACGCAGTGGCGCATCGATTTGCTGAACCATGCTATTTTCTCCTGTTCTTATTCTTATCGAATATAGCGCGATTAACAAACATTCCAAGCTTTGAGCGTAAGAAAATGTGAATTTTTGCTTAAAAAATAACATTTAATTCGCTTATGGCATCTTAAAAGTAGACATGCACTCAGGGCAACTTTTAGCAATCGGACTTTGGTTTAATTCCGATATTTGAGTAAGAATAAATTAATTGCATCTTGAATAATCTGGTCTAGCTCTTGTGCATTAGGTACAGCAATAATTCTCAGTAGAACCTTATGGTGACGTACACCAAGCAATAAAGTTAAAAGAAGCTCTGTTTGATAGATCGGGTCATCGGCTTGAATAAAATCTAATTCAGCTGCTTTTTGGAGGAATGCGGCTAACTGATTTTGAAGTCGGGTATGAGATGCAGTAAAAAATTGTTCAGCTAAAGGGCTTTGTTCTGCTGCAAGTTCAAATAAAACGTGCTCAAGCTTAAGCGCTTCAGGTGAGTAAATAATTTGCAAGGCGCGTGAACATACAATAAAGAGCGCTTGATAAAAGTCTGCCGATGCATCTAATTCAAATTGTTTAGTACACAGTGTCTCTTCACAGGTTTCTGTAATCGCACAGATAAACAGGTTGGCCTTATCTTGAAAGTGATTATAAACCGTGAGTTTAGTGACACCTGCTTCCTGTGCAATCTGGTTCATGCTGGTACCGTGATAACCAGATTTTAAAAAAATGGCTTTAGCAGCTTGTAGGATCCGAGCACGTTTTTCCAGATCTTTGGGACGACCACTTTGATTAACTGTTTGCACAAAATCCTCTGACAAAAATTTAAAAAATAGCAATTTATAAGTTTTTCTTTAATTAATGTACCCATGAGTATATTAATTAAAAAATAAACAATTTATGATGCAAGCATATTGTGCCTTAAAAAATCAGTTTGAATAAGAGCGATAAGATATGAATCTGTTAAAACCTCTCATCATGAGTATGGTGATTGTTTGTACGGTCACATTAATGGGGTGTAGTAAAGAAGCCCCAAAAACAGAAGAAATACCCTATGTGATGGTGGCTCAACCTTTGACTACCCTCAATGAACAAAAAAGCTATGCGGGCGATGTACAAGCTAGACAACAAACAGCTTTGGCATTTCGTGTAGGAGGACAGGTTACGGCACGTTATGTTGACGTCGGTGATCGAGTTAAAATTGGGCAGGTTTTAGCAAAGCTTGATGTGGCTGATGCTCAGCTACAATTAAATGCAGCTAAGGCACAACTAGACAATGCACAGGCTTCAGCAAAAACAGCATCAGATGAGTTAAAACGTTTTCAGCAATTATTACCAATAAATGCGGTTAGCCGTTCGCAATTTGACACGGTAAAAAATCAATATGACGCGGCGCAAGCGGCTCTACAGCAAGCTCGTTCTAACTATGAAGTTTCTGCTAACCAGACAGGTTATAACCAACTTATCTCGAATAAAAACGGGGTGATTACTGCGCGAAATATTGAAATTGGACAAGTAGTTGCTGCGGGCCAAGCAGCTTATCAACTGGCAATTGATGGAGAGCGTGAAGTTGTCATTGGTGTACCAGAACAAGCGGTTGCCGAGATCAAAGTGGGTCAGGTAGCTTGGGTGACTTTATGGTCTAAACCGAATGACCGATTTGCTGGATATGTGCGCGAAGTTTCCCCAGCAGCTGATCAGTCTCGTACATTTACGGTCAAGGTTGCACTGAAGGAAGGTCAATCTGTTATTCAGCTTGGACAAAGTGCACGCGTATTTTTTAGCTCTACTCAAACCAATGTGATGAGTGTACCACTGTCGAGTGTTTCAGCAACAAATAATCAGCCTTATGTATGGGTTGTTAATGCAAATCAGACTTTGCGTAAAGTACCTGTAATGATTGGTGCATATGGCAAAGACAGTGTGCCAGTATTATCTGGGTTGGCCCCAAACGATTGGGTTGTGATTGGCGGCGTACATTTGCTACGTGATAAACAGAAGATTCATCCGATTGATCGTGAAAACCGTGGGGTGAAAATTCAGGGAGCAACCCAGCCATGAAATTCAACCTTTCGGAATGGGCATTAAATAATAAAGGCATCGTCCTTTATTTTATGCTGTTGCTTGGCATTATCGGTGCGATCTCTTATTCAAAATTATCACAAAGTGAAGATCCACCATTTACCTTTAAGGTCATGGTGGTACAGACCTACTGGCCTGGGGCGACTGCCAAAGAAGTTTCTACTTTAGTTACGGACCGTATCGAAAAGGAACTCATGACAACAGGGCAGTATGACAAGATTATGGCTTACTCCCGTCCAGGCGAGTCATTAGTTACTTTTGTGGCTAAAGATTCACTTACTTCTGACAAGATTCCAGATGTTTGGTACAACGTTCGTAAGAAGGTGAATGACATACGCCATGAACTACCAAATGGTGTACAAGGTCCATTTTTCAATGACGAATTTGGAGACACTTACGGCAATATTTATGTACTGACAGGCAAAGACTTTGACTATGCACTTCTAAAAGAATATGCAGATCGTTTGCAATTACAGCTTCAACGCGTCAAGGATGTCAGTAAGGTCGAATTAATTGGTCTGCAAGATCAAAAAATCTGGATTGAGATTTCTAACACCAAAGCAGTACAGCTCGGTATTCCAGTTACAGCGATTCAAGAGGCCTTACAAAAGCAAAATAGTATGGCAAGTGCTGGCTTTTTTGAAACAGGCACAGACCGTATTCAGATTCGGGTAAGTGGTCATTTACAAAACGTTGATGAAATTAAGAAAATGCCTTTGCTGGTAGGTGATAAAACCATCCAGCTTGGTGATGTCGCTGATGTCTACCGTGGTTTTAGTCAACCTGCTCAGCCACGTATGCGTTTCATGGGCGAGAATGGCATTGGTATTGCTTTATCGATGCGTAAGGGTGGTGACATTATTGCCTTGGGTAAAAATCTCGACACAGAATTTGCCCAACTGCAAAAAACTTTGCCTTTAGGCATGAAGCTGCAAAAAGTTTCTGACCAACCTGTAGCAGTACAACGCAGTATTCAGGAGTTTATAAAGGTACTCGCTGAAGCAGTTATTATTGTCTTGTTAGTGAGTTTTTTCTCTTTAGGTTTTCGCACGGGATTAGTTGTCGCTTTTTCTATTCCTTTAGTTTTAGCAATGACTTTTGCAGGTATGAGTCTATTCGATGTCGGCCTGCATAAGATTTCACTCGGTGCTTTGATCTTGGCTTTAGGTTTGTTAGTCGATGACGCCATTATTGCCGTCGAGATGATGGCAATTAAGATGGAGCAGGGTTATAGCCGGATTAAAGCCGCCGGATTTGCGTGGAAAACGACAGCTTTTCCGATGCTAACCGGAACACTGATTACTGCGGCTGGTTTCTTACCCATCGCTACGGCTCAGTCTGGTACAGGTGAATACACTCGTTCTATCTTTCAGGTAGTCACGATTGCTTTGCTTGTATCTTGGGTCGCGGCAGTTTTATTCGTACCTTATTTAGGTGAAAAGCTATTACCCGATTTTACCAAAACAGGTCATCAGGCACCTTGGTATGTCCGTTTATGGGCGAGATTAACTAAAAAGCCGCAACCGCAAACTGTAGCCATTTCACAGGACCATCACTACGATCCTTATCAATCTAGCTTCTATTTACGTTTTAGGAAGATGGTTGAGTTTTGTGTGACCTATCGTAAAACCGTAATTGCGACAACGGTAGGTATTTTTGTGCTATCTGTGCTGATGTTTAAGATAGTTCCTCAGCAGTTTTTCCCACCTTCGAACCGTGCCGAGATTTTAGTCGATTTAAAACTTGAAGAAGGCGCTTCTTTAACAGCGACAGAACAAGCTGTGAAAAAGGTTGAAAAATTCCTGTCTAAACAAAAAGGTATTGATAACTATGTGGCCTATGTCGGTACAGGTTCACCACGTTTTTATTTACCTTTAGATCAGCAACTGCCACAAGCCAGCTTTGCGCAGTTTGTTGTACTCGCATCATCACTTGATGATCGTGATGAAATTCGTCGCTCGTTAGAAACACAAATTAAGCAACTACTTCCGCAAGTTCGTACTCGCGTGTCATTACTGGAAAATGGCCCACCTGTTGGTTATCCGTTGCAATATCGTGTGTCGGGTGAAGATCAAAATCTGGTACGTCAAGAGGCACAGAAAGTCGCTAAACTGATGAGCGAAAACCCGAATACGACCAATGTACATTTAGATTGGGGTGAGCCGAGTAAGATTATTTCAATTCAAATTGACCAAGACCGTGCTCGACAAATGGGTGTATCTAGTCTGGATTTAGCGAACTTCATTAATGCATCAATTACAGGTAGTGCGATTGAGCAATATCGTGAAAAGCGTGAGCTTATTGAAATCCGTTTACGTGGCGATCAGTCTGAACGTGTTGAAGTGGCTTCACTGGCAAGCTTAGCCGTACCAACGACCAATGGAACGACTGTGCCTTTAGCTCAAATCGCTAAAATTGAATATAAGTTTGAAGATGGTTTAATTTGGCATCGTAACCGCTTACCAACCATTACTGTTCGCGCAGATATTCGAACTCAATTACAGCCAGCTACAGTGGTAGGCGAATTAGCCGAATCAATGGATAAGTTACGTGCTGAATTACCAAGTGGCTATCTTGTTGAAGTCGGTGGAACCGTAGAAGAGTCTGCACGTGGGCAAAATTCCGTTAATGCGGGTATGCCACTTTTCTTGGCTGTGGTCATGACATTACTGATGATTCAGCTCAAAAGCTTATCTCGCGCGACCATTGTGTTATTAACAGCTCCGCTGGGTTTGATTGGTGTGGTTTTATTCTTACTTCTATTTAACAAACCGTTCGGCTTTGTGGCTATGTTGGGCACAATTGCGCTCTCTGGCATGATCATGCGTAACTCGCTTATTTTGATTGATCAAATTGAACAAGACAGGCAGGCAGGTCATCCAACATGGGAAGCGATTATTGAGGCTACCGTACGTCGATTCCGTCCGATTATTTTGACTGCCTTGGCTGCCGTTTTAGCAATGATCCCACTTTCAAGGAGTATTTTCTTTGGTCCAATGGCAGTTGCGATCATGGGCGGCTTGATTGTTGCCACCTTACTGACATTATTTTTCTTACCTGCGCTCTACGCAGCGTGGTTTAAGGTGAAAAAAACCGCATAAAATACATAAATTTTTTGTGAATAAAGGTGCGAAATATTGAAAACTCCAATATAGTAGCACCTGTCTTTACACAAAAAATACAGGATTATTTCACTGCATAAAAAATAGGCAAAATGCAGTGAATTGAGGTGAAATACAGATGGGGCAAGACCATATCCAACAGCATCGCCGTTATATTGTAATTTCTTATGTATTCATGTTTCTTGCATTATTTACGGTTATTTTTGCGGCCTTTGCTTATTTGGTTGCGCGTAAAGTGGCTGTTGTAGATAATGCAGAAGTCTGGATTCATGCACATGCGCTATGGATTATGCGCAACGGAATTCTATTTCTTTGTATGGCAATTTTTGCTGTGGTCTGGTTTATTCCGCTGTTCTTTTTTGCATGGGACAGTAACCTTTGGGTAACCGCCTCTACTGTTACTGGTGTAGTTTTTAGCGCCATTGCGTGGTTATTCCTATTAAATGCATGGTTAAAAGGCTTGTCTAAATATTTAAAAAATAAGGCAGTTTTTTAATATATCTATTTTTTAAACATTTCCCCCTTGTAAATTCGGCTAAAGCCCCCCATTTAGTCGGCAATAGAGTATTGATAAAATTCCGTGAGGAGCACCGCCAAAAATGGCTAAACGTGATTATTATGAGGTTTTAGGCGTTTCAAAAACCGCAAGTGATGATGAGATCAAAAAAGCCTACCGTAAATTGGCGATGAAATATCATCCTGATAGAAACCCTGACAATGCCGAAGCTGAAGAGAAATTTAAAGAAGCTGCTGAAGCTTATGAAGTTTTATCGGACAGCGAAAAGCGAAGCATGTACGATCGCATGGGACATAATGCGTTCGAAGGTGGCTTTGGCGGTGGCGGTGGTGGCTTTGGCGGATTTAGTGCAGAAGACATTTTTAGCCAGTTCGGTGATATCTTCGGTGGCGCATTCGGTGGCGGTGGACGTCAACAGCGTCAACGTCGCGGATCAGATTTACGCTATGTAATGGAACTTACCCTTGAAGAAGCTGTAAAAGGGGTGAAAAAAACTATTACTTTTACTGCTCCAGCACCATGTGATGTGTGTGATGGTAAAGGTTCAAAAAATCCAAAAGATGTTGAAACCTGTAAAACTTGTCATGGTTCAGGACAAGTACGTATGCAGCAAGGTTTCTTCTCAGTACAACAAACATGTGGTACTTGTCGTGGTCAAGGTAAAATTATTAAAAACCCTTGTCAGGCATGCCATGGTTCAGGTGTAGCTGATCGCCAGCAAACGTTGGAAGTTACCATTCCAGCGGGTGTAGATAATGGTGATCGCGTTCGTTTGAGCGGTAAAGGCGAAGCAATTCGTGATGGCCAATCAGGTGACTTGTACGTTGAAGTGGTTGTTCGCGAACACGAAATTTTCCAACGTGATGGTGCTGATCTTTATATGGATGTGCCAGTGAGCATTGCTGATGCTGCACTTGGTAAAGAAATTGAAATTCCAACATTGGAAGGTCGCGTTAGCTTGAAGATTCCTGAGGGAACTCAAACAGGCAAATTATTCCGTTTACGTGGTAAAGGTGTTCGTCCAGTTCGTAGCAGTATGGTGGGTGATTTGCTTTGCCGTATTGTGATAGAAACGCCTGTGAACTTGAATGCTCGCCAACGTGAATTACTTAAAGAGTTACAAGCTTCTTTTGATGGCGAAGACAGTGCTTCTTCTCCAAAGAAAAAATCATTCTTTGATCGTTTGTTTGATTAATGCTTGATTAGATAAAAAATTAAAAAGAAGGCGGATATTGATAAAATATCCGCCTTTTTATTGCGCTGATTCATCTTATTATTTTTATTCTGGTTAAAAGAAAATTATTTTTGCTTATTCTGTAGGGTGAGCAACATCAATATCATCAATACTTACAGTAGCTTCGCTAGAAGCAAGAGTAGGCGCATTTTCGATAATTGATACTGCCGCAGCTTCTACACTGGCTTGAGTAAGTGGTTGTATGGTTACTTTGGGAGTTTCAGCTGTTTTTTCTTCAATGATCGGGTCAATATCTTCAACTTTAACGTCAGTATTAGCCTCGCTTGCTACGCTCGTTTGAGCTGTAGGCGTTGCTGTTTGAGTAATTACGTTAGTCGTAATACGTGCTTTAGATAAGCTTTCTAATGTGTCTCCTGGCTGGATTGCAGGCTCTGCAAATGCCACTGAACTCATAATCCCCATTATCACTGTAAAGCCAATAACTCTCGAATGCATGCTGAACTCCTTATAGTCATCTTTTTTCATTCGTGGCTGACTAGTGTGCCGATCAATTCTTTAACTTTTGTGAAAACAGATAAAATTTCAGCTCATTTCAAAAAATAATTTTAACTTTTTATCGTGAGCAAAGAGTTTTGATATAGTAGACAAATTACGTAAAACAGAAGATTGAGAAGGATTATGTCAGCAGCTCCACGCATTGGTGTTTTAGGTGCAGGCGGTCGTATGGGCCGTACGCTTATTCAAGCAGTTCAACAGGCAGGCTATCAATTGGCTGCTGCGGTAGAGCGTCCAGAAAGTAGTTTGGTCGGCACTGACGCAGGTGAGCTTGCTGGTATTGGTTCAGTGGGTGTGAAGGTTTCAGGAAGTTTGGCAGATATTCTGAAAGACTGCGATGTAATCATTGATTTTACTGCGCCAGTTGCGACTGCTCAGCATTTGAAGCTTTGCCGTGAAGCTGGGGTTGCCATGGTCATTGGCACAACAGGCATGTCAGATGAACAAAAAGCTGAGTTAGAAGAAGTTGCCACTCACACACCTGTGGTTTACGCTGCAAACTATTCAGTAGGTGTAAATGTATCAATCAAGTTACTTGAGCTTGCAGCAAAAGTATTTGGCGATACAGTAGATATCGAAGTGATTGAAGCTCATCACCGTCATAAAGTAGATGCGCCATCAGGTACAGCGTTAATGATGGGTGACGCGATTGCAGATACTTTAGGCCGTAACTTAAAAGAAGTTGCTGTTTATGGACGTGAAGGACATACAGGCCCGCGTGACCGTCAAACGATTGGTTTCGAAACCATTCGTGGTGGTGATATTGTTGGCGAACACACTGTTATGTTCATTGGTGAAGGTGAGCGCGTTGAAGTGACTCATAAAGCAACTAACCGTATGAACTTTGCTGCTGGTGCAGTGCGAGCTGCGGCATGGGTTGTGGGCCGTGAAGCGCGTAAATATGACATGAAAGATGTTTTAGGATTGAACGACGTACAGGTTTAAAACCCTGTCCGTATTCCATGTGTAGCGAGAAAAAAAAGATAGAGCAGAACATGAATAAAAAACAAATTGCCTTGACCACTCTTCTTTGCTTGAGCAGCCTCTGGACGGGGGCTGCTTCTACGGAAAAAGCTAAACTCAGCTTGGACCGTAATAATATTAAAGTCTGGACTTATCAAAAGAATGATAATCCAGTCTTTCAATATAAAGCAGAAACGACATTTGATGTGCCACTCGAACGCGCTGTTGCAGTGATTTTAGATGTAAATCGTGCTGATCAGTGGGTACCTTATATGGGCAAGGTTCAGATGTTGTCTCAAGATGAGAAAAAGGGTGAATTCACACTCTACATGGTGTTGGATTTTCCGTTTCCTTTGAAAGATCGCGATGTCGTTGTAAAAGGAAAAATGAGCAAGGCTGCAAATGGCGTTGTGACAATTAAAAATACTGCAATTGCCGGAAATTATCCTATACAACCCGATGTGGTGCGCTTAACACGCTATGAAGGAGACTGGACATTCCAGAAACTTGTAAATAATAAGGTGAAAGTAACCACCAGTGGTTATGCTGATCCTGCTGGTGCAATTCCATTAAGTTTTGTGAATATGTTTGTTCAACAGCAGCCTTACCAGATGTTGCTGAAAATGAAGCGCGAAGTGACCAGTCCGATTTATGAACAACCGAAATTACCAGATATTTTAAAATAAATAACTTTAATAAAAAAGCGCCTGAAATCAGGCGCTTTTTTATTAATCTGAACATTGTTGCAAGGCGGGAGTGGGGCTGCTTTCGCGTTTGATTTGGAATAAAACCAATAACAAACCTAACCCAGCCAGTAAAGCACCAGCAAATGAAACTGCGCTATAACCCCAACCTAAATCGAGTACTAACGCACCTGCTGCTGCTCCTACTGCGTTACCGAGGTTAAACGCACCAATATTTACTGAAGAGGCAAGACCTGGTGCTTCGTGAGCGACTGACATTACACGCATTTGCAAAGGTGGAACTAAAGCAAAAGTGGCTGCGCCCCAGATCACTAATGCAACGGCTGCTCCAATCTGGCTTTGTGCAAGAATTGGGAAAGTCACCATCATCACAATCAACAGAACCAAGAAACCAATTAGGGTTTTGTTGATAGATAAATCTGCAAAGCGGCCACCTAAATGGTTACCAATCGAGAAACCGACACCAATTAACATCAGCATAAAAGTAATGAAGGTAGGTGAAGCATGGGTAAACTCAGTCAAACTTGGCGCAATATAGGTATATAGCGTAAACATTGCCCCCGCACTGAGTACTGTAGTGAGCAATGCAAGTATTACAGGCATGCGCTTTAATACTTTCAATTCAGCTTTCACATTTGGTTTTTGGGCAACCATACCTTGTGGTAGGGCTTTCCATAAAGCGAGCATGGTAATGATGCCAAGCACGGAGATCGCAAGGAAAGACATGCGCCAACCAATATTTTGCCCAACCCATGTTGCCAAAGGCACACCGCCAATGTTGGCAATGGTTAAGCCCATAAACATAGTGGCTACAGCACTGGCTTGTTTATGTGCGGGCACAATGCTTGCTGCTACAACAGAGCCAATCCCGAAGAAAGCACCATGATTAAGGCTGGTGATGAGACGCGCACCTAATAAGCTCATATAACTTGGTGAAAACGCCGCTATCAAGTTACCTACCGTAAAGATCGCCATGAGAAAAATAAGTGCATTACGTCGTGCAAAACCACCAAACCACAAGGTCATGAAAGGTGCACCTAGCATTACGCCAAGTGCATAACCTGTAATTAACATTCCGGCCGTTGGAATTGAAATTCCTAAATCATTCGCGATATTCGGCAACAATCCCATTGGTGAAAATTCAGTGGTACCAATGGCAAAGGCACCAATGGCTAATGCCAATAAAGAAAACGCTGTATTTGATTGAGTATTCATGAGTTTAGTCCCAAACAGGTGCCCATGGCTCTGGGCTAACTTCACGACTGTTACGATCAAGTTCGGCAATCAGTTGCATTTCAGCCGAAGTTAACTCGATATCCTGTGCTTTTAAATTGCTCATCAGGTTTTCACGTTTAGTCGAAGATGGAATGACCGCAAAGCCACGTTGCAATGCCCATGCCAGCGCAATTTGCGCTGTTGTTGCTTGATGAGCTGCTGCAATTTCAGCTAGAACTGGGTCTTGAAGCACCTTGCCGTACGCAAGCGTCATATATGAAGTGACATCAATATTCTTCTCTTGTAAGAAGTTCACAAGTTTGTGGTTTTGAAGGTAGGGGCTTAGTTCAATCTGGTTGGTTGCAATATGTTCTGCGCCAATTGTGTCAATTGCTTGTTGGGTAAGCTCAATATTGAAGTTTGAGATACCAATTTGTTTAGTAAGGCCTTGTTGTTTTGCTTCAAGTAAAAGCTGCATGATTTCAGGAATCGAAACACCTAAATCTGGTGCTGGCCAGTGAATCAAAGTTAAATCGACATGGTCACTATGAAGCTTTTGTAAGCTTTCTTTTAAGCTTGGAATAAACTTATCTTGAGCAAAATTATCTACCCAGATTTTTGTGGTTAGAAATAAGTCCTGACGTGATACACCGCTTTCGGCAATGGCTTGACCAATTGCTGCTTCATTGTCATAAATTTGAGCCGTATCAATTGCACGGTAACCTACATCTAAAGCATTTTTAACAGAATCAATCACCGCTTGCTCTTTTAGACGGAAAGTTCCTAGGCCAAAACGTGGGATATTCATGTATTCACCTGAATTTAAATAATTGTTTAACTTGAGGTGCATTTTGCTCGGATTATTGTTGCGAAAAAATAGATGAATAAGCAAAATATCTTTGATGATTAGTCAATAATAGAATAAGCCATGAAATCAACAATTGAAGAACTTGTTGCCTTTATCACAATTATTGATACAGGTTCGTTTGTCGCTGCCGCAGAACATTTAAAACAAACACCTTCAGGGATTAGTCGATCTTTAACACGCTTAGAGACTAAGTTAGATGTCACCTTGTTAGAGCGAACAACACGTAAGTTGAAATTGACTCAAGAAGGGCAGCAGTTTCTTATAAAGGCTCGTAAAATCTTAAATGAGCTGAATGCAGCTGAAGAAGAACTACAAAAATCTGATCAGGGTACTGCGGGACTCATTCGCATTGATTCGGCTACACCTTTTGTTTTACACGTGATTGCACCATTAATGCATAAGTTTCGTGAGTGCTATCCAGATATTGAAATTGAGTTAAATAGTAATGATCAAGTGATTGACTTATTGCAGCATAAAACTGATGTAGCATTTCGATTTGGGGAACTTAATGATTCGAGTCTTCATGCAAAATTAGTTTGCAAAAGCCGTTTATATATTGTGGCAAGTCCGGATTATTTGGCGGTTAAAGGCACACCCACACAACCACAGGAACTCGAACAACATGATTTGATTGGATTCACTAGACCTGCCTATATTAATAGCTGGCCGATTAAAGTCGGTGATGAATATTTCTTTGCACAATCAAAAATTAAAGCATCGAGTGGAGAGACGGTACGTCAACTTACCATTAGAGGGCATGGCATTGCGCGGTTATCTGAATTTGAAATTTGGAAAGATATTCAAGAAGGGCGATTGATTGCATTATTTGAAGATCAAATTGAACATCAATATCAAAGCATCCATGCTGTGTATTATCAACAAGAGCATCTACCAAAACGAATCCGTTTATTCATTGAGTTTTTGGCAGAACAGTTAAAAGATGGTTTTAAAAACGCTCTCTAAAACTAACATAAGCATTATTTGGAAAATGAACTTCTAAAATTGGGGTGGTTTGCCCTTCTGATGAATGCTGTGCCAGAAAATAGCTTTTTTGCTGTTGGCGGCAACTAAAATATAATTTGGAATAAACCGAGTTCACCATCACAACTTCATTTGAGCTATTACGCTTATATTGATAACGAGAAATCGTACTGGTCTCATCATCAGTGCGCTGCTCCATTTTATAGTCTTGTTGATTCGTCATTTTTAAATAGCCTTCAATCAGACTTTGGCAAACCGTATGTCTGTGCTGTTCATTTTTTGGTTGAGGTTGGCAACCTGCTAAAACAATAGTAAATAATAATATAGCGTTTAATTTCATGTTCTTGCTACTCTTTGAGTTGATTTCTATAGCGTAAAGGTGTTCTATAAACCAGTACAGATACAGAAATTTTTAAAAAAGCAGCACAGAATGACTTTTCAATATCAGGTTCTTGCCAATCAATTAGCTCATCGTATTTATCAAGATGAGCTTAAACCTCATCAGAAGCTTATTTCTTTACGAGATTTTGCTCGTCAGCACAGCATTAGCTTAAGCACCGCAAAAAGTTGTTATGAATTGCTTGAGGCAAGAGGCTTAATTTATGTAAAGCCGAAATCTGGTTATTTTGTGGTGGCTCGCGTCCAATCGAGTACTATTCCTGATAGCCCAGATTTTCTGTCTTTACCTCGGCAAGTCTCAAATCTGGAGTTGCATAACCAGATTCAAGAGGCTGCCTTACAAAGTCATCTTGTACCGTTGGGTTCTATTCAGTTGACGCCTCATTTTATTCCTGTGGATGGTTTACGCCGTTCTATTCAACGTGCTTTAAAAAATTGTCAGCCACAAGACTTTCTCTACTGTAATAAACAAGGACATGAGCAATTAAGAAAAGCGCTTTCTGATCATTGGCGTGAAGATGGTATTTACATTGCTCCGGAAGAAATTTTTATTACTAATGGTTGCATGCCTGCTTTGTCTTTAGTGGTTCAGAAGCTCACTGAAGTGGGCGATAGTATCCTTATTCCTACACCTACCTATAATGGTCATTTACAGTTATTAGCAAGTTTAAAACGACAGATTGTTGAGATTCCAGCAGATCATCGTGGAATCGATCTTGAGCGCTTAGAGTCATTGATGCAGCAGGGGTTGGCGAAGGTTTGCTTAATGACAGCGAACTATCAAAACCCTTTGGGATATTGTTTTAGCAATGCAGAAAAACAAAAGATTGCTGAATTAGCTGCAAAATATCAGTGCTTTATTATTGAAGACGATATTTTTGGTGAGTGTGGTTACAGTAATGAGCGTCCGTTGCCTATTCGCTATTGGGACCGTGAAGGCTATGTCATTTGGTGTGGGTCGGTTTCCAAGTCGCTGTCGAGCGCGTATCGGGTAGGGTGGTTTTGTTTAAGTGCAAAGCTACAGCATTTAAGACTTGAGCTGTTAGCAAGCAATATTGGTGTGAATACGCCTCTACAATTAGGTCTGGCAGATTTTATTTATAGCCGTGGTTACCGAGAGCATTTAGAGCAGCTACGGCCAAATTTAATGCGACAAGTCGAGCAGTACCGCAGCTGTATTTTAAGAGCCTTTGACGGCCTTCCAATTGCATTGAGTCAGCCAGAAGGAGGCTATGCACTCTGGATACAGTTACCTAAGAATGTAGATACCTTAGCGCTGTATTACACTGCAAAAGCTGAAGGAATTACCGTGGTTCCTGGTCATGTTTTTGGTGAAGATGAACGTTATCGACATTTCATTCGTTTAAACGCGGGTCATGAATTAACCGCAGATGTCCGCCAAGCAATTAGTGACTTGGCGGAATGGTCACGGCAACAGATGAAAACAGTAAGTTAGTTTTATTCTGCAAAGTCTGCTTTAAGCACAATACGGTAGCGTGCTTGGCCTGAGTGTAAACGTTCAATTGCTTCATTGAGCTGTGACATTGGAAACAGCTCAATTTGAGGCGCAATTTGTTTACGTGCAGCGAACTTTAAAAGTTGACGCAGTGCGGCGGGTGAGCCCGTAGGTGAACCTGTCACTGACTTAGCACCGTCAATAAGCGAACCGACAGAAACTGGAACAGGTTCAAGGGTAAGTCCCAAGAAATGCAAAGAGCCGTTTGGTGCTAGCGTAGAAATGAAAGCGCGCCAATTTAAGGTCACATTCACGGTACTGAGCAATAAATCAAATTTACCTTTTTGTGCTTTTACCGCGTCTGTGTCACGGCTATTCACCACATGATCGGCGCCCATTGCTTTGAGCTCTTCCGTTTTGTCAGGATTGGAACTAAATGCCGTGATTTCACAGCCCCAAGCTTTAAGTAGCTTAATGGCCATATGACCTAAACCACCAATCCCAATCACACCGACATGATGTGTTGCCTGAATTTTGTGTTTGAGTAGCGGATCAAAAACGGTAATTCCGCCACAAAGTAAAGGACCTGCACTTTCTGGGTCTAAATCATCGGGAAGGGGAATAATCCACTGCCAGCCTGCCCGTACTTTATCGGCAAAACCACCGGCATGTCCCACGATTGTTGCTACATTTTCGCCCGTACAAAGGACTTGCTGGCCACCAATACATTCATCACATACTTGGCAGCTCTCAGCGGTCCAGCCAATACCGACACGTTGTCCAATTTGTAGACCTTTAGCTTCTGAGCCCAAAGCAACAATTCGTCCAATAATTTCATGTCCTGCAACAACCGGATACACAGTTGAACGCCATTCATTGTTTAGAACAGAAATATCAGAATGGCATAAACCACAGTATTCAACTTTTACTTCAACCTGATGCGGTTGTAATACACCTGCATTAAATTGGTAAGGAACCAGTTTTTCACCTGCCTGCATAGCGGCATAAGCTTGAATTATATTATTGCTCATCGGAAACTCCTTAAGCGGATTTGAACCGTTCTGGTGGGTTATGAAGCTTTAAATTGACAATCGTTTTCATGATCATTGACCATGCCTACTGCTTGCATAAAAGCATAACAGGTGGTTGGGCCAACGAATTTGAAGCCATTCTTTTTGAGTATTTTGGAAAGTTTTACACTGAGTTCGGTTTGTGCTGGTGCCTGACGATAATCTACAACATCGTTTTGTTGTGGGGCCGCATCTACAAATTGCCAAAGCCATGTAGTGACATCACCGACTTGTGCTTTGAGTGCTTGCCAAGCAATGGCATTATCACGAATGGCTTTAAGTTTGCCTAAGTGGCGAATTAAACCCGCATCGGATAATTTGAGTTCTAAAAAGTCATCTGTGAATGAGGCAATTTCTGTAATCGGATGATTAAAAAAGTGCTGACGGTAACTTTCTCTTTTTTTGAGTACGGTAATCCAAGATAAGCCCGCTTGCTGACCTTCCAGACAAAGCATTTCAAATAATCGTGCTTCATCATGTTCTGGTTTACCCCATTCTTCATCGTGATAGGCAATATAGAGAGGATCGTTGGAGCACCATCCGCAGCGTTGAGTTTTCATGATGATGCTCCTTGTATTTATCTTAGAATTTTAAAGTTTAAATAACACCCATTCATTTGGGCGCGTATCCCAATAATACAGTTCAGCTTGAGTTAAGTCTTCAAACTTTAGCCAAAAGTCTTTGCCCACTTTATCTGAAAAACCGGTACTGATTAGCAGGGCATCGTCGCTGATTTCCATGATCCAGCCTTGATAGCTATTGCCATTTAAAATGATCTTTTGCTGATTGCCTGACTCGGCAAACTCTACTAAGCGATTGATCAGCGCTTCCGACATACAATGTTCCTAGCGTAAATAAGAATAAGGGTTAATAGCACCACGCCCTTTACCATCTAGATAAAGACCATAATGCAAATGAGGTGAAGTATAACGTGCATTGCCTGTATTGCCGACATAACCGATTAGATCACCTTTTTTGACATAATCACCGACATTTAGTCCACGTTTGTGACCATCAAGGTGAGCATAATAATGCCATGTTCCTGCTGGACCTAAAATCCAGATGACTTTACCACCGAGATTATTATTGCGCAGATCTGCAACAAGCCCTTCGGTCGCACTGTACACTTTGGTTCCACGTGGAGCCAAAATATCAATTCCTTCATGACTACGGCCCTGACTGCGTGCAGCTCCCCACGTATCTTTTAACTCATCTCGGTCGACACCTTTCACAGGCACAGGAAGTCGATTTGCGAGTTGCATACTTTTAAGCTTGCTGACTTGAGCTGGTGAGAGTGGGGCTGGTTTTTTAGGTGCACTGGCACAGGCAGCCAATAGAAGAATTAAAAAACCAAGTGAGAAATGAGAAACAAATCGTCGCACAAAATACTCCCTGTCACAGCCATATCAAAATTATTTTGCTCACTATGTCACGAACGACTCGTCGAGATCAATTTTTTCATGGCTGTTGGAACGCCCTTGGCAACAGCTTGTTCTGGGCTCAGCCATTGTCCTTCGAGTTCAATTGCCAGATGTTCTTTTTGATCAGGTTCCACGTGGAACGTGTGAGCATTAAGTAGCCATGTAAAATGAGTGAAACTATGACTGATCTGAAAGCTTTGCGTTTGAGGTTGCAGTTTAAATTGCTGACTTAAGCTAAGACGTTCGTGTTCAATTTCTAAAATCGGTAAACAGAATAGACCACCCCACAAACCATGAGATTGTCGTTGTTGCCAGAACCATTCATCTTCACACTGGATGATAAGAACATCTGCTGTTCTAACAGGCGGTGTTTTTTTCGGTTTCTTAAAAGGTAATTCTTGTTCTAAACCTTGCTGGTAAGCTTGGCAATGAGCTTGCATTGGGCAATATAAACAAAGAGGCTTTTTAGGCGTACAGATGGTTGCACCCAAGTCCATAATGGCTTGAGTGTAGTCATGGTTGCGCTGAGTTGGACAAAGTTGCCCAGCTAATTTCCACATTTCACGTTCATGTTGGGGCTTACTTAAATCATCTTCAATAGCAAAAAAACGGGCTAATACACGTTTTACATTACCATCCATAATGACGCCGTACTGACGTAATCCCAAAGACATCAGCGCGCCTGCGGTAGAGGGGCCAATACCAGGTAGGGCAATCCATTCTTCTAGTGTTTCAGGAAACTTACCTTGCTGAGTGACAAGGCCAGCCGCTTTATGCAAATTGCGTGCACGAGCGTAATAACCTAATCCAGCCCAGTAAGGAGCTACTTCATCCCAAGTTGCATGGCCTAGGGCTTCTACTGTTGGAAAACGCTCCATAAAGCGGTCAAAGTATTGCAGAACTGTTTTTACCTGAGTCTGCTGCAACATGATTTCAGAAACCCAGACTTTATATGGATCATCTACGACTTGCCACGGCAAATCATGACGACCATGTTGATCGAACCAGCTTAAAAGGGCATCAGAAAAAGAAAATTCAGGCATGAACAGCTAAAGAAGAAAAGAGAGGGCTAAATTATAGCTGAAATTTTGATTAAAGCAGACAATGAACAAGAGAGTGTTAAAACAGAGATTACCTGATAATGAGCAATCTCTGTTTCAATAATAAAAAGGATTAATCCTTTTGTATGCCCCAACGTTGGTCAAGTTTCAACGGTTGGTTTTTATAGTATGGAATGACATGAATGTGGAAATGATCTGAATTTTGTCCAAACACTTCACCATCATTGAAGCTAATATGGAAACCGGCTGGTTGATGGCGAAGCTGTGTTTCATGGCGCGCAATTTCAAGAAGTGTAAGCAGGCCTTGATGTTCTTTAGAAGTGATGTCAAAAAAAGAACGAACATGGCGCAGTGGTGTTACCACACAGTGGCCTTTAGATAACGGATTAGAATCAGGTAAAATTACAGCAAATTCATTCTTATCAATGATGTCATATTCATCAAATTCGCAATACGGACATTTCTTGTCAGTCATTGTTGTATCCTCTCATGTTATTCCATTAAACCCCGAGTGCGGGAAATAAGACTAGGCTTTGCTCTAGCTCAACGGGAGTATAGTTATTGAAGTATGGTTTAAAAAATACAGTAAAAATATTGCAAAGTCATAAACATTTAAGGGAGCAAATGCGAAAAAACATTTGCTCCAAATTTGCTTCTTTTATTTTAAAGTACGATCTAACAAAGCGTACATTTTAGCAAGGCCTTGTTTTTCCGCTTCGCTATTGTAGCCAAGATCTACACCGTTCGCTTTAGCTTTTTCATCTGCAAGCGGGTTACTAAAGCCATGTTTAGCACCTTCTAAAACCACTACTTCGTGTTTAACCTCAGCAGCTTGCATCTCTTTTTCAAAATTAGCAACATCTTCTAAGGTGACCATACTGTCTAATTCACCATGTAGTACTAAAACTTCACCTTGAATGTTGCCTTTTTGAGCAGGTGCTTTAGGCGTTAATGTGCCATGGAATGTTGCAACTGCTTTCAGTGGAGCACCTGAGCGAGCGAGGTCTAACACGACTTTACCGCCATAGCAAAAACCAATAGCGGCAAGTTTTTCACTATTTACTTCTGGCTGAGCAGCTAGAGTTTGAAGCGCTGCATTGGCACGATCAGTAACTGTGTCTAAATTTTCAAATGTCTGCATCATCCATTCATAGGCTTGAGCTGCAGTCGTGGTTACTTTTTTATCGCCGTACATATCAATTGCAAGCGCAGCATAACCATGTTCGGCAAGCTCACGTGCACGTTGTTCGGTATATTCGTTACGACCCCACCACTCAGGACCAACAATCACACCCGCAACAGGTGTTTCACTATCTGGAGCCGCAAAGTAGCCAATTAAATGGCTGCCATCTGGTGCAGTATATTGAATTTCACGGGTTTTAATTGCTGTACTCATGACCTTAATCCTGAAATTTAAAGAGATTTAAACACGCTTGATTAAAGCATAAAAAGATAAAAGTGATATAAATAACTATGTAAGAATCTACATCAAAAGAAAAAGAGAAATATTTCAGCGCAATAAAAAAGAAGGAAACCAGTTCCTTCTTTTTATGGGGTGATGCTTAAACTTAAGTCCGGCCTCGGGAAATGAACCCAATTACAGCTAGAATTACAGCCACAACTAATAAAATCACGGCAAAGTCTTTAGATAGTCCTGCAACACCACCAAACCCTAATAGACTGGCAATGAGTGCAATCACTGCAAAAATTATCGCCCAACGGAACATATGTTGTTCTCCTTATTTTTTCATTGTCGTTTTACTATATAGCGTGTTTTTTGCAGCGAATGTGTCGTTTATGTGGTTGAAATGTATATTAAACAATCATTTTGTGATTCTAAAAATTTATCTTGTTTTTAGGCACGGCATACTTCAATGCTATACTTACACATTGTTTCATCTATTCAGCCGTTGAAAACTTATGTCTACCGAGACCTCACTTCGCCCATTATTTTGGAAAAATTACACGCTTGAGCAACTGACTCAGGCTGAGTGGGAAGCTTTATGTGATGGTTGCGGTTTGTGTTGTCTAGTAAAGCTTGAAGATGAAGATACCCATGAGGTGGCTTATACCAAAGTGGCGTGTAAGTTACTTGATTGCAGTACAGGAGGTTGTTCGGACTATTCCAATCGTCAGCAACAAGTACCGGATTGCTTACAGTTAACGGTTGAGTCTTTAAAAACAATTCACTGGTTGCCATCAAGTTGTGCCTATAAGCGTTTGAATGAAGGTAAAAATTTACCTTCTTGGCATTACTTGAATACAGGCTCTAGACAAAGTGTGGTGAAAGCGAAAAAGTCAGTTGCAGGACGTTGTATTTCTGAAGTTAATGTCCATGAGGATGATCTTGAAGATTATGTGGTACGTTGGGTTCGTTAATTGAATCTTCAAAAGACAGGTCTAATTACAGCGTATAATAAAGTAACACTTTTATTGTAAATTTTTTGCTCATCTCCGTTATATAACAATAAAAGCAAAAGGAGATAAAAATGATGAGACGATTAGCAGCCCCTTTATTATGTAGTAGTTTCTTATTGTTGATGGCCTGTGGCTCAAATAATACCAATTCAAAAGATCTAGAACAAAAAACCTCGGCTAAAACAGAACAATCTACTTCAGTCAAACCATCTTATCAGGTTGAAACGGTTGCACATTTTGATGAACCTTGGGCAATAACAAGTTTGCCAGATCAGCGTTTATTGGTCACTGAACGCCAAGGAAAATTAAAACTTTTTAATCCTAAAAATAAACAAATGTTGGATGTCTCTGGTATTCCAGCAGTGAATTATGGCGGACAAGGTGGATTAGGTGATGTGGTTTTACATCCTGACTTTGCCAAAAACCATTGGATTTATCTGAGCTATGCAACAAAAGGGCAAGGAGGATCTGGTGCCGTTATTTCACGCGTGAAACTAGATTTATCTAACCCCAATCAGCCAAAACTTACAGATGTGAAGCAGATTTGGCAGCAAGTACCCAAAGTTTCAGGTCAAGGCCATTATGGGCACCGAATGCTTTTTGGGACGGATGGAAAACTTTGGGTGAGTTCAGGTGAGCGACAAAAGTTTGATCCCGCCCAAAACATGAAAAGCAATTTAGGTAAAATCTTGCGCTTAAATGAGGATGGTACAGCAGCCGTAGGTAACCCTTTTTATAAGCAAGGCGGGGTCACTGCTGAAATATGGTCACTGGGACACCGTAATCCGTTAGGAATGGCCTTTGATGCTCAAGGACAACTATGGGTGGTTGAGATGGGACCTAAAGGTGGTGATGAGCTTAATCTCATCGTAAAAGGTGAAAATTATGGTTATCCAATCGTTTCAAATGGAGACCACTATTCGGGTCAACCTATTCCAGATCATCACACCCATCCAGAGTTTAAAGCGCCTGAAATTGACTGGACTCCTGTAATTTCTCCATCGAGTCTTATTATCTATCGTGGTCAGCAATTTCCTGCTTGGCAAAATAAGGCTTTAATTGGAGGCTTATCTTCCGAAGCAATTATTGTTGTGGATTTACAGCATAAACCTGTGAAAGAAGTGCAAAGACTAGATATGAAGCAACGTATTCGTGGTTTGCATGAAGCACAAGACGGTTCGATTTGGGTCATTGAAGATGGTTCAAAGGCACGCTTACTTAAGCTGAGTAAGAAAGCATCTTAATGTGACAAAACAGCCTGCAAATAAAGGTCGTGTCTCATAGATACAAATTGTAGATTTCTGTGAGACACAATAGACTATAGATAAAAGACGATAAAGCTATTTGAAATGTCAGACACCCATATTCCACTTCCCGAACGCCTACGCCCGAGAGACTTGTCTGAAATTATTGGGCAAGATCATTTATTAGGTGAAAACGCGCCTCTGCGTCAAATGATTGATCAGGGACATTTACCTTCTATTATTTTTTGGGGGCCACCGGGCGTTGGTAAAACAACAATTGCTTTGCTGTTAGCTCAGGCGATAGACCGACCATTTGTGAGCTTATCTGCGCTGAATACGGGTGTGAAAGAATTACGTGAAATCATTGCGGAAAGTGGTGATTTACTGACCCCTGTAGTTTTTATTGATGAAATTCATCGATTTAATAAATCACAGCAAGATGCTTTATTGGGTGCAGTTGAAAAAGGAAAAATTACCTTAGTTGGAGCGACCACCGAAAACCCGTCTTTTGAGGTGAATAGTGCGCTTTTATCACGCTGTCAGGTTTATACCTTAAACAGTTTAGACAGTGAAGCGATCCAGACGCTCATTAATAATGCACTTCAAGCCGATAAATTCTTAAAAGAACGCTATATTCATATTGAAGAATATGATGCACTTATTCAATTCGCTGCAGGTGATGCCCGTAAGGCACTGAATTTACTTGACCTGATTGCCAGTACATTTGAACCAGAGATTGAAAACACGATTACCAATGCTGTGGTAGTGAAAGTAGCGCAGCAAAATATTGCACGTTATGACAAATCTGGGGAGCAGCATTACGATTTAGTTTCTGCATTTATTAAATCGATTCGGGGCAGTGATCCAGATGCAACTCTGTATTGGATGGCACGTATGCTCAAAGGCGGTGAAGATCCAGTTTTTATTGCCAGACGTATGCTCATTTCAGCCTCTGAAGACATTGGAAACTCTAACCCGAATGCGCTATTACTTGCAGGTGAGTGTTTCCGCTCTGTACAAGCTGTGGGTATGCCTGAGGCGCGAATTATTCTAGGCCAAACAGCGGTTTATTTAGCAACGAGTGCAAAAAGTAATAGTACTTATTTAGCGATTAATAAGGCCTTGGAACTTGCTGAAAAAACGGCAAATTTACCTGTGCCTTTGCATTTGAGAAATGCACCAACCAAGCTTATGAAACAACAGGGTTATGGAATTAACTATCTCTATCCTCACGATTACCCTGAACACTTTGTGCTGCAAGACTATTTGCCGCCAGAGTTAAAGGGAACCAAGGTTTATGAGTCTGCGAGAAACAAGCGTGAAGTTGAAGGTGAGCGCTTGCAGCAACGCAGATGGCAGCAGGAACAGTAATAACCTATTCGTTGTATCAAGCTACACCTAACGATGATCATGTTGTTCCAGTTCTTCAGTCACCTGACCATAAATCAGTAGCGTGAACACGCCTGTACCACCAATAATATTGCCAATGGTGGTGGGGACTAGAAAAGTAAACAGATATTCATTAATGGAAGCCTCTCCTTGCCAGACGAGATAGGACATTTCTGTAGAACCAACCACTACATGGGTAAAATCACCCAGTCCTATTAGGTAAGTCATGAAAAAGATGAGCAGGAATTTATTGCTGACTGAGGGCAACATCCAGACTAATGCGGCAATTAACAGCCCTGACATAATACCTTTGAGCATGTTCTGGGTTGCAGAAAAGGAACCTACATGATGGGCGAGTTCATCGAGTGCTTGGTCAATACCGGGAGTAAACAGGTGAGTCGTTAGGAAAAATAAACTCGCCAAACCTGTTCCAATGATATTGCATAGAATCACAATCCCCCATAAGCGACCTACTGCTCGTAATTTATCCAAGGTAAAGGGTTTGAATAAAGGTACAACTGTAGTGATGGTATTCTCGGTAAAGAGCTGCATGTGACCCAAAATAGCGATCAGGAAACCAATGGTATAACCGATATTGGTGATTAAATCGGCCCAGATCGCATCAGCCGGAATATAAGATGCGATAATCGCTTTAAATACAAATGAAAAACTGATGACCAAACCCGCGGCAATTCCTGAAAAGATCAGTGCGGCGGTTGGTCGATCCAATTCCTCGGCACCATCACGGCGAATAATTTCATAGACTAGTCGGGGTGAAAGTTTCTCATGTTCTTCAACCGCTATTTTTTCACGCCAGCTTAAGGTTTGATCGACTTTTTCTTCCTCTATTTTATGATCCATTTGGTTTACTCCCTGAATAAATATTTTATATTTCTCGTTTTTATTTATTGTTAAAGCAGTGTTCAGAATAAATCCAGTCTATTCCTAACAGCTTTCTGTATTTTTTTATAAGTTGAATCATACTGTGACAGAAAAGAAGCAAAATATTGCATGAATAAGAGCAATCAGTCAGATGAAATACCAGTTAGAAGGGAAGATTAAGCAATTCGTGTGCTAATTTATTTTAATAGGCAAATCTATCTACATTATTTATTTTCTAAAACAACTGATGTAAAAAAACCGGGCTAAAGCCCGGTTTTTCATGAAGTTTGAACGATCAGATAGCAGATAAATCTACGCCTAAACGAGCAGCAACTTCTTCATAAGCTTCAACAACACCACCTAAACCTTGACGGAAACGGTCTTTGTCGAGTTTCTTCTTAGAGTCTTTGTCCCATAGACGGCAGCCGTCTGGAGAGAATTCATCACCAAGCACAATACGGTCATGGAAAACACCGAATTCAAGCTTGAAGTCCACCAAAATCATGTTACCTTCAGCAAATAATGCTTTTAATACATCGTTTACTTGGTAAGTTAACACTTTCATTTGCTCTAATTGTTCAGCAGTCGCCCAACCTAAAGCAATCGCTTGAGATTCGTTAACCATTGGGTCGCCTAGACCGTCATCTTTATAGAACAATTCAAATGTAGGAGGAGTTAACTCTTTACCTTCTTCTACACCTAAACGACGGCATAAAGAACCAGCTGCGTAGTTACGAATTACGCATTCAACAGGAATCATTTGAAGTTTTTTAACAAGTACTTCAGTTGGAGAAAGCAATTTTTCAAAATGCGTTTCAATACCCGCAGCAGCAAGTTTTTCCATGATGAAGGCGTTAAAAAGGTTGTTCACCTTGCCTTTACGATCTAGCTGTTCGATTTTTTCGCCGTTGAACGCAGAGGCATCATCACGAAAGACTAAAATCAGATGGTCGGCATTGTCTGTTTCATATACAGATTTTGCTTTACCAGTATAGAGCAAGGTTTGTTTTAACATGAGGGAACCTTTTAAAAAAAAATGCCTAGTAAATGACTAGGCTGGCCAATTTTGGTAAATCTGGTTTAACACTTCAGCCGCCACATCTGGGCTTGCGAAAGTGTTGTCTACATTAAATAGAGCAAGAGTATGACTAGAACCCACACCAGTCAGCTTAAGCACATAAGTATTGTCATTTACTTTAATTGTCGCCTGATTGCTGTCTTGAGCGATGATGTTGTAATTTAAAGTACTTAATGTCGCTTTGGCGTATTGCCAGATCTCGGTTGTATTCCCATCAATTTTTAACAATGGGTTTTTATTACCGTCGGTCACAAGCTGAGGGCGTCCAAGCGCAGTAGTCGTTTGAGCAGATGCATCTGCTGTTGCATTGCTGCCCTGTGTTTGTTCAGGGCGTGGCAATGCAAAACGGTTACCACGCTCGTTTTCAAACTTCGGCGCGTGCTCGATAGCGAGCTGGTCTACAGTTGGGGCAGGATACAAAGGTGTCGCTGGTCGTACAGTTGCATCGGCAGGATACTCAAGCGGGGCAAGTTGCTTGGCATTTTTATAATCTAAAGAGTGATTATTAATTGCGAAGCGACCACAACCAGCTAAACTCAAGGCTGAAACTGCAAGGACTAAACCAAGACGTAATTGCATCATAAATTGCTCTTATTAAATAATTCCCGCATCTTTTAGGGCATTGCGGAGAGGTTCGCGATATTGCTCAGCGAGAGGAGTGAGTGGTAAACGAATACCAGTATCAATCAGTCCCATCTCATGTAGTGCCCATTTCACAGGAATTGGGTTTGATTCGCAAAATAGAATATTGTGTAAATTTGCAATCTTATTGTTAATCGTCTTCGCTTGTTGTTCATCTTTGGCAATCGCAACAGCACATACTTCGCTCATTACTTTAGGCGCAACATTTGCTGTAACAGAGATATTACCGTCTGCACCAAGAAGCATAAGTTCCCATGCAGTCTCATCATCACCTGAATATACAGCCATCTTGCCGTTTAAAGCCTCAATTAAAGCTTTACCACGAGGTACATCACCTGTTGCATCTTTAATGCCGACAATATTAGGGATCTCTGCTAAACGTACAGCTGTATCGTTTGCAAGATCTACACCCGTACGGCCAGGTACGTTATAAAGAATAAGTGGTAATTCTACGGCTTCAGCAATCGCTTTATAGTGTTGGTAGAGGCCTTCTTGAGTTGGCTTATTATAATATGGAGTAACAAGTAAGGCTGCATTTGCGCCTAAATCTTTGGCAGCTTTTGTTAATTCGATTGCTTCGCGGGTTGAGTTTGCACCAGTACCGGCAATAATTGGAATACGTTTATTGGCTACACGAATAATTTCTTTAATAACCTGTGTGTGCTCTTCCATGCTCAATGTTGAGGCTTCGCCGGTAGTACCGACGGCTACAATACTGTTTGTACCTTGTTCTATGTGCCACTCAACCAGCTTCTCAAGACCCTTCCAATCTACACCACCATCTTTCAACATTGGTGTGACGATTGCGACGATTGAGCCTTGAATGGTCTGTGCTTGCTGAGTCATTTTTAAAAATATCCTATTTATCCATCCGAATCTGAGGTAAGAAAAACAAAATGTGGGATGGTTGCAGTATTTTGATTGTCCAGTTCTAACAATAACAGATTGTTGAATGACAATTATGCAAATTATGACTGATCAGACGCATAAGAACAATACGCCTAATGGATAATCGCTAGGTAAACTTGAGGAAAAGATAGGATGTTCTCATTATTGCAGGGGTGAGAAGGGCTAGTAAATATAACAATACAGCTTGATTCAACTGAGCCTTACTTAATATCGGCTTTTTTTATGGCAAGATAGGATGCAATTCCCCGATTGGGATTGAAGATGACATGAAAATGAATAAACAACCACAAAATGCGGCTTTAATCGTAGTTGATGTACAAAATGGTTTCACACCGGGTGGAAATTTAGCAGTTGCCGATGCCGATACAATTATTCCAACGATTAACCAACTTGCTGATTGTTTTGAAAATGTTGTTCTAACGCAAGACTGGCATCCAGATCATCATATTTCTTTTGCAGAAAATCATGAAAATAAGCAACCATTTGAAACCATTGAACTCGACTATGGACTGCAAGTGCTTTGGCCTAAGCATTGTGTACAGGGTACTAAAGATGCCGAGTTTCATCCTGATTTAAATATTCCGAAAGCTCAACTCATTATTCGAAAGGGCTTTCATGCTCATATTGATAGCTACTCGGCTTTTATGGAAGCAGATCAGTCCACAATGACTGGTTTAACCAGTTACTTAAAAGAGCGTGGTATTGATACGGTATATGTGGTCGGAATTGCCACGGACTTTTGTGTGGCGTGGACCGCTTTAGATGCAGTAAAACAAGGTTTTAAAACTTTAGTGGTTGAAGATGCTTGTAAGGGGATAAACCTAAATGGTTCGCTAGAACAAGCGTGGCAAACCATGCAGCAACAAGGTGTTGCCCGTATTCAATCTAGTGATTTGCTGAGTGAGCGCTAAATTTATTGGTCTCGTGTTTTGACTTTGATGTTTTAATTTTTAGGGAACGAAAATATGTCTGCATTCCTGCGCTTTACCCAATTTATTCAAAAAACTTTTGCCCTATGGGTCATTGTTTTTGCCGCATTAGCGCTATGGCAGCCTGATTTTTTTGTCTGGATGAAAGCGTACATTCCATGGATTTTGGGCATTATTATGCTTGGTATGGGAATGACCATGACCATCGATGATTTTAAAGGGGTATTACAAAGCCCTAAAGCGGTGTTGATTGGAGTAGTGGCGCAGTTTGTGGTGATGCCCGGTTTGGCATACGGTTTGTGTAAATTATTTAATTTGCCTCCTGAAATTGCGGTTGGTGTCATTTTAGTGGGATGTTGCCCCGGTGGAACGGCTTCGAATGTGATTACCTATATGGCTAAAGGCAATGTGGCTTTATCGGTGGCCTGTACTTCAGTTTCAACACTTTTAGCACCTATTTTAACGCCCGCTATTTTTTATTTGCTTGCTAGTCAGTGGCTAAAAATTGATGCAGCTTCGATGTTCGTTTCAATTTTGCAGGTGGTATTACTTCCTATCGTGATTGGTCTGATTTTAAGAACATGGCTAAAACGTCAGGTCGAGTCCTATATTCAAGTCATGCCTTTAGTTTCAGTCATTGCAATTGTAGCGATTGTTGCAGCCATTATTGGTGGGAGTAAAGCGGCCATTCTACAGTCGGGTTTGCTCATTTTAGCTGTTGTAATATTGCATAATGGATTGGGATATTTGTTAGGATTTACCGCAGCACGGTTCTTTAAATTACCTTATGCAGATAGTAAGGCAATTGCGGTTGAGGTGGGTATGCAGAACTCGGGCTTAGGTGTTGCTCTCGCAGCAGTACATTTTGCGGCTTCTCCGATTACGGCAGTGCCAAGTGCTATTTTTAGTCTTTGGCATAATATTTCTGGCCCAGCACTTGCGACTTATTGGGCGAGCCGTAAAGATGTAAATGAAGTAGCTAAAATTAAAGCTGAGTAGCTATATTTAAATTGGATTGGTGGCTAACCAATCTTCAATTTCATTTTTCAGAAATAACTTCAAAACCATGGCGCTGTAAAAGTGCTGTGGTGACTCCAGTTCCAACAACTTTTTCGCCTTGAAACGTACCGTTATAAATTTTTTGACTACCACAAGAAGGGCTATTTTCTTTTAAAACCACGCAGGTTGCTTTTATTTGCTGAGCAATTTCTAAAGTACGGTAGGCGCCTTTCAAATAAAGCCGAGTCACATCTAAACCAGATGAATCAGTAATTTTCGCTTTGCCATCGAGCACATCTTGTCCCGTTCCTCCCACAATTTCTGCGGGTAAGCGCGGCGTGGTAAAACCACCTAATAACTCTGGGCAAAGTGTATGGGCTTTTTTATCAAGAAGAAGCTGCTTAAGCTTACCATGCAGACAAGATCGCCCATCGTAACGAACAGGTTCACCAATTAAACATGCGCTGACTAAAAGCATAGTTTTCCAAACCCAAAGCAAGTGAGGTTTTTTGAAGATAAAGAATCATAAACAGAATATGAAATATGACAATTCATTTTAAAAACAGACAAATTAAAAGATTACTAAAATTATGCAATTCATAATTAAGTTATGTATTGCATAATTTAATTGTTTTTAGTAGCATCTAATTCAAGGTAAATGGCCATTGGAGATCCAACAAGGATGTTGGTCTCCATAAATCTATAAATGATTTTTAGGAAAAGACGATTTTTAAGGGTTTAGTGAAAAATCTCAATCGTACTTTTAGATAAGAAAGGACAGTGTGTATGGAAAACAAACACCAAATGGAACGGGAATTAATCATCAAAAGCTTCACGCTCATCATATCTTCGTTTTAGTAATTCGTTTTTTTCTCATAGGATGCGTTGGGTTAAGGCATTTTGACGGTTCAAATACTCCCCAATCAATACGTATTCTATAGAGAAAGGAGCTGAGTTGATCAGCAATAGAGATAAACGGAACAGGTAATCACCAGAGGGAAACTAGATGGATATTTTAGAGAACCCATTAGAATTATGCGGTTTTGCATTTATTGAGTTTGTTTCAAAAGAAAATGAATTAGATCCAGTTTTTGAAACAATCGGCTTTTCAAAAGTAGCCAAACATAGATCGAAAGAAGCGTACTTATGGCGTCAAGGAAATATCAATATTATCCTGAATTATCAGCCAGAATCTTATGCTTCATTCTTCTTTAATGAACATGGCCCATCAGCATGTGCAATGGGTTTTAAAACACGTGATGCAGCAAAAGCTTTCCAAAAAGCAGTAGAGCTTGGTGCTGAACCGATGTATTCAAAAGTTGGGCCAATGGAGCTTAACATTCCGGCAATTAAAGGTATTGGTGGTATGCCAATCTTTTTAGTTGACCGTGATATTTATGAAAACGACTTTGTTTTCTTTGATGACGCGCAAAGACATCCAGTGGGTGCAGGCTTAAACGAAATTGACCATTTAACTCATAATGTCTACAAAGGCCGTATGGAGTATTGGGCAAATTTCTATGAAAAAATCTTTAACTTCCAAGAAATTCGCTACTTTGATATTAAAGGCGAATATACAGGCTTAACGTCTAAAGCATTAACAGCGCCAGACGGCATGATCCGTATTCCATTAAACGAAGATTCGGACAAAGGAAACGGCCAAATTGCAGAGTTCCTGTCTGACTTTAATGGCGAAGGGATTCAGCATATCGCGTTTATTTGTGACGACTTAATTTCGACTTGGGATAAGTTAAAAGGCTTAGGTCTGAAATTTATGACACCGCCACCAAATACGTATTATGAAATGCTACCAGAACGTTTACCTGAGCATGGTGAGCCGACTGACGAGTTAAAACAGCGTGGTATTTTGTTAGACGGCAATACTAAAGATGGTCAGAAGAAACTGTTATTGCAAATTTTCTCTGAAAACATGATTGGTCCAGTCTTCTTCGAATTTATTCAACGTAAAGATGATGATGGTTTTGGTGAAGGTAACTTCAAGGCGTTATTTGAGTCGATTGAACGTGACCAGATTCGCCGTGGTGTTCTAGAAACTAAATAAGCTGAGCTTTGTTTCTGATCTAAAAAAACCAAGAGTTTGATCTCTTGGTTTTTTTATGGCTGTTAATTAGCGACTTTTAATATATTGATTGATGAGCTTCACTTCATTTTTTAATATTTCAATCGTTTTACTTTGTGGGTCAACTGGTAAAAACATTTCGCTATCAAGCGCAACAATACAAAACTCGATGCTCTGATTCGAGTTGAACACAGGCAAACCAACAGCGTTAATGCCTGTCAATAAATCACCTTTTGCTGCCGACATTTCTTGCTGGCGAATGGTTTCTTTGAGCTCGGTAAATGCGTGCCAGTTTTGTGGCGCAATGTGCAGACCAAGTTCTTGATGCTTTTGCCATTCTGCTTCCATTAATGGACGAACAAAATGCTCAGGAAGGTAAGAAGCAAATAGGCGTCCTGCAGCAGAATTGACTAAAGGCATAATCGAGCCGACTTTAGTAACAATCGAAATAGGGTGGTTAGATTCAATAGATTGAACAACCACAGGGCCTTTCGGTGACCATTTACTGATTTGTATGCCGCAACCAATTTTGTTTTGTAGGTCGTAAATTAAATGCTGTACCAGTTGTAGGGTGTCGCTATGCTGAACACAGTTTAGACCTAAGCGCCATGCTTGATCGCCTAAAGCATATTGACCATCATCAAGCTGTTTTGCATATTCCATGCGAATAAGGCTGACCAAATAGCGGTGTACCTTAGCAGGGTGCATTTCTAGCTTACTGGACAGGTCTTTGAGAATAATAGGTTGATTGTGTTCTAAAAGAGCATTTAGTACAGATAAACCGACTTCAAGTGATTGAACCCCCCCAGATACTTTTTCTTCAATCATTTAAATACCCTTAATAAATTTACTTCAACTGTTAAACAGTGATGTTCAAAACATAAATTGAAATTGCTGCGTTTTACATCATGCCTGAGCCTATTGAAAAATAGAAATCACCTTTTTCTATTAGCGAAATTGACATGTTTAATAATCAACAATTTTCGAAAATCAAATTGCTCTCATTTATAGCGCAATTTTCTAGCAATTTAGCAGATTTAAATAATATAAATCGGCATTGATATAGAACAGTTCATGCAAACCATTCTAATCAATGCCGACTTTTTAGATCGATCTTTAAAATTAGGTTCCTAACTCTGCTTCATGTAAGAAATGTGTGTGGTGAGGCGCGCGTTTAGTTTTGCTCCATTCCTCTAACATTTCTGCTTTCATCTCTTCAGTAATTTTTGCAATTTTTTCTTCAGCGCGTACATCGTTATAAGTAAGTTCTAAACGGTGTCCATTTGGGTCAAAGAAGTAAATTGAGTGGAAAATACCATGATTGGTTACACCTAAAACTTTCACACCATTTTCTTCTAAATGTTGCTTCGCAGCCATCAGCGCATTTACATCTTCGACTTCAAAAGCAATATGCTGTACCCATTGAGGGGTATTTTCGTCTCGGCCCATTTCTGGTTGAGTTGGCAATTCAAAAAATGCCAAAACGTTGCCTTGACCTGCATCTAAGAATAAGTGCATATATGGGTCAAAGGCTTTAGTGGAAGGCACATGGTCTTCTGCAAAAGCTAAAATGAAGTCCATGTTGAGCATTTTTTTATACCACTCAACAGTTTCTTTCGCATCCTTACAACGATATGCAACGTGATGTATTTTTTTAATGGCAAATGTCATGTTAAAACTCCTTTTTACTATTCCCAATCTGGTTGTTGTTCTGGCGCCGCGTTATAAAAGGCTGGGATAGACAAACAATGGTGATAAATCGATTCAATTTTTGGAAACGCAGATAAATCAATCTTGAAGCGTTTCGCGTTGTAAATCTGTGGAATCAGGCAGCAATCGGCAATTGTTGCTTCATGTCCAAAGCAAAATTGGCCATTTGAATTTTGTAGTTGCTGTTCCAGATTTTGAAATCCTTCAAGAATCCAGTGCTGATACCAATAATTTTTTTGCTCATCTGAAACATTTAACTCATTTTTTAAATATTTCAGTACGCGCAGGTTATTTAATGGGTGCATATCGCAGGCAATCACTTGTGCAAAAGCACGGACTTTGGCTCTCTCTTGCACATCTCTTGGCAGTAATTTGGTTTCTGGATATTGTTCATCCAGATATTCCAAAATACTTAACGATTGAGACAAGGTTAAATCGCCGTCAATTAAAGTCGGGACTAGAGCACTGCGGTTTAACTTTAAATAGTCTTCACTTCGCTGTTCGTTTTTTACTAGATGTACCGGAACAGTTTCATAAGCTAAACCTTTAATGTTTAGACCAATCCGTACTCTGTAGGCTGCAGAGCTACGAAAGTAACTATACAGCTTCATAGTCAGGCTCCGAAGTTTCTGCAAAATCGAACGTTAATGCAGGAAGAACTGTATTTTTCACTTCACCAAAGCCGATTCGGATCCCATTTTTTTCACAGTGACCTTTCATAATGAGCGTATCGCCGTCTTGTAAGAAACCACGAGTTTCACCGTTGGCAAGTGTCAGTGGTTTAGTCGTGTTCCACGTAAGCTCAAGCAAACTGCCATACGAATCCGGTGTGGAACCTGAAATGGTGCCTGAGCCCATCAAGTCACCAACCTGAACATTACAGCCTGCAATAGTGTGGTGAGTGAGCTGTTGAGACATAGACCAATACATATATTTAAAATTGGTTTTGCAGATCACGTCGCTTTGTGTCGATTTCGGCGTTTGAATTTCAACACTCAAATTAATGTCGTAACTATTAGCGACATTTTCTTGTAAATAGCCCATTGGCTTCGGGTCTTGTTGAGGCCCTTTAACCTTAAATGGCTCAAGAGCTTCAAGTGTCACGACCCAAGGAGAAATCGAACTTGCAAAAGTTTTTGCGTTAAATGGTCCAAGTGGAACATATTCCCATTGCTGGATATCGCGTGCTGACCAATCGTTTAGCAAAACCATTCCAAAAATATGATCCCAAGCATTTTCAATCGCGATTGGCTGACCGAGCTCTGTTGGTTTACCCACAATAAATGCCGTTTCAAGTTCAAAATCGAGTTTACGGGTTGCCGAGAAAACAGGGCGTTCTTCATTTGGAAGCTTAATTTGACCAGATGGGCGAACAATGTTGGTACCACTTACCACAACAGAGCTGGCACGACCATTGTAACCAACTGGTAGTTCGCTCCAGTTTGGAAGTAAGGCATTTTTTGGATCGCGGAACATAGAACCCACATTGGTCGCATGTTCTTTAGAAGAGTAGAAATCGGTATAACCAGGTACTTGAATTGGTAAATGCAAAGTAACGCTGTCTTGCTTAACCAGAACTTCCTGACGTAATGCTTCATTTTGTTGAAGCGCTAAATTATCAGCCGAGAGAAGAGACTGTAGTGTCTTACGCACTTTTGACCAGTTTGCTTTACCAGACTCAATAAATTTATTCAGTGTCGGTTGATTAAAGTAAGTGTCTTGATCTGAAATTTTTAAAAGACCGTGCTTTTCAAGAGCAGCTAGATCAATGACCCAATCACCAATAGCTACACCCACTTGGCGTTCGCTTTCGGCAGTTCTGCTAAAAATACCATAAGGTAAATTATGAATAGTGAAATCAGATTGAGGTGAAACTTCAATAAAAGAATTTAGTTTTTGTTCCATTTTCGCGTCCTTGTCTTCATCTCAGGTCTTATATAAATAAAAGTTCGGTCTAGGACTGAGCTACTCAATAAGTTTTTTAACCTTTATTTAGATCAACTTTTGTCTTATGAGTTTGATATAGACCGAGCACAACCAATTGCTTCATGTCCTTATAATACTGAATTCATAAAATTACGCAATACATAATTTGATTACACATTTCATAATAATTGTCATTTCTTATATTTTCTGTTTTCATTCGCGGTCATGAGAAAAGTCACGCAATTATTTTTTCATGAATCTCTATGAAAGTTTGATTAATTTATGATATACGTAATTTATTGGAAAAAAATTACGTGACAAGGATGAGAATAATCATATGTCAGCACAAGAGCAAGGAAACCTGAAACATGGTTTGAGTAATCGGCACATCCAACTTATTGCATTGGGTGGGGCGATTGGCACAGGGCTTTTTCTTGGTATATCACAATCGATTAAATTAGCAGGTCCATCGGTCATCCTTGGCTATGCGATTGCAGGATTTATTGCTTTTTTAATGATGCGTCAGCTTGGCGAGATGGTGGTTGAAGAGCCAGTAAGTGGGTCTTTTAGTCATTTTGCCTACAAATACTGGGGACCATTTGCTGGGTTCATGTCTGGATGGAATTACTGGGTACTGAATGTCCTTGTCTGTATGGCAGAACTGAGTGCAATTGGTCTTTACATACAATATTGGTGGCCGCAAATCCCAACGTGGGCATCTGCTTTAACTTTCTTTGTCTTAATTAATGGCATTAATTTACTCCATGTTAAGTTTTTTGGCGAAATGGAATTCTGGTTTTCTATTGTCAAAATCTTGGCGATTCTGGGAATGATTGGTTTCGGTTCATATTTACTAGCAACTGGTACAGCTGGCCCACAAGCGAGTATTAGCAACCTTTGGGCACTCGGTGGTTTTTTCCCATTTGGTGTTGAAGGCTTAGTGATGGCAATGGCGGTCATTATTTTTGCTTTTGGTGGTATTGAGCTTTTTGGTATTACTGCTGCTGAAGCACGTGATCCAGACAAAACCTTACCTAAAGCTGTGAATCAAATTATTTACCGTATTTTGATTTTCTATATTGCGACACTTTTTGTTTTATTCTCGCTATTTCCATGGAACCAGATGGCTGAAGGCGGTAGCCCGTTTGTGATGGTCTTTGCTTCTTTAGATAGCCAAGGCATTGCAACGTTGCTGAATTTTGTGATTTTGACTGCTGCGGTTTCAGTTTATAACGGGACAAGTTATTGCAGTAGCCGTATGTTATTGGGTCTTGCACAACAAGGAAATGCACCAAAAGCATTTGGACACATTAATAAACGTGGTATTCCAACCAATGCAGTGATTCTTTCTGCTGCGGTGACTATTTTATGTGTGCTGTTAAATTACATTTTCCCTGAAAAAGCATTTGGTTTGCTCATGATGCTCGTGGTTGCAGCCATTGTGATTAACTGGGTTGTGATTTCATGGACACATTTAAAATTCCGTAAATACATGCAAAGCCAAGGTCAAACGACTAAGTTCCCAAGCTTTATGTATCCATTTAGCAACTATCTTTGCATCGTGTTTATGTTGGGAATTTTAGTTGTAATGTCTTTAACACCAGACATGCGTATTGCAGTCATGATGATTCCTGGCTGGATTTTGTGTTTGATGGTGGCTTATCAATTTAAACGTCGCAAGCTGAAAGCAGAGCAGTCATTAACCGCTGTAGAAGCAGATATTTAATAAGATATTAAGTTGTAGCTATAAAAGGGCGTATTTCATACGTCCTTTTTTATTTTTAAAATTTAATAACAGAAATTAAAAGATTTTATAGTTGTTATAATATAACATTTCTTCAATTTAATGATGAGCATCTTTCCCATGATTGGTGAAGATAGAGCATATTTATGAAGCATTATTTAGGTTTAATTTTATTATCTCTCACAGCTTGTAGCACTCAACCACCCAAGTCAACGACTCCTCCGCACACGCAGACTTTACCTCAACCTACAAAAAAAGTAGTCAGAATAAAACAGCAACCCGAAGATTATTTTGCTTGGTTAGCAACCGCAGATCATGGACAGTCTGTACAAGCTTATAAGCAGTTTCTTAAGCAAAAAGGGCTTGCAGATTTAATTCCAGACCATGAATTATTGCGTTCAGCTCGAGATTGGCAAAAATGTGGAGTTGAACCCTATGCAGTGCCTCCACGCGAGATTTGGTCCAATATCGTTCCGACACTCAGCATTTTAAAAGCATTGGTTGACGATGGGGTAATTAATGATTTTGAGGTGACATCGGCCTATCGAGCTTTATCTTTAAACCGCTGTGCTGGGGGTGCCGATGCATCTCGACATGTCTTTAATGCAGCGCTTGATTTCCGAATTGGGCCAGAACAACCTAGTGATTTAGATCAGTTCAATATCCAACAAACCAAAACCAAACTTTGTCAGTTCTGGGCAACCAAAGGCCAAATACTCAATATGGGCCTTGGTGTTTATGCTTCAGGACAAATTCATATTGATAGTCAAGGATTCCGTGCGTGGGGGCCTGACCATCACTATAAAACGTCAATTTGCCAAGGCTTTTAAATATTAAATCTTCCCTTTTGTTAACTCAAACGAGACAAGGAGGAAGATAAAAAACTTGATTAATAGTTATGTTATAACATAACATTATTGTGGTTTAGAAATGAATACCTCCTGTGAGTAGATCGTTTAAATCATCAGTGATGACCAAGTTTTCAATATTATTAAGAGATTAAGCCATGCCAACTGCAAAAGCCAAGTCATCTGCCAAGCTTCCTGTTACCGTTTTATCTGGCTTTTTGGGGGCAGGAAAGACCACGTTACTTAACCATATTTTAAATAATCGCGAAGGTCGCCGTATTGCCGTGATTGTGAATGATATGTCTGAAGTCAATATTGATGCGGCATTAGTACGCGAAGGTGGGGCGGAGCTTTCAAGAACAGATGAAAAGCTGGTTGAAATGAGTAATGGCTGTATCTGCTGTACGCTACGAGAAGATTTATTGGTTGAGGTGAGACGTTTAGCCGATGAAGGGCGATTTGACCAATTGGTGATTGAGTCAACAGGTATTTCAGAACCGTTGCCTGTTGCAGAAACCTTTACTTTTGAAGACGAAAATGGAAATTCTTTAAATGAGTTTGCTCGACTAGACACCATGGTAACCGTGGTCGATGCTTTTAACTTCCTTAAAGATTACAGCTCTCTGGACTCACTACAGCAACGCGGAGAGTCGCTAGGCGAACAAGATGAACGAACTGTGGTGGATCTTCTTATCGATCAGATTGAGTTTTGTGATGTGATTGTGCTGAATAAAATTGATTTGATTGACCAAGCTCAGCAAGAGCAGCTCACCGCAATTCTAAAGACATTAAACCCACGTGCCCGAATTGAAATTGCTCAATTTGGAAAGATTGGTTTAGATAAAATTTTAAATACACAGTTATTCGATTTTGATGAAGCAGCACAAGCGCCGGGATGGTTAAAAGAATTGCGTGGTGAGCATAGGCCAGAGACCGAAGAGTATGGAATCAGTAGCTTTGTTTATCGTGCGCGTCGACCTTTTCATCCAGAGCGTTTTTACGAGTTGATACAGGCTGAATGGCCGGGAGTCGTCCGTTCCAAAGGCTTTTTCTGGCTGGCTGCTGAACCCACATTGGCTTATTCATGGTCACAAGCGGGTGCGATGGCTCGACACGGCTTAGCAGGTTATTGGTGGGCCGCTGTTGCAGAAGAAGACTGGCCGAGTGACTTAGATAGCATCGAACAAATTAAAAAGGTTTGGGATGCAAAAACAGGTGATGCACGTCAGGAACTGGTTTTAATTGGTATGCAAATGGATGAGCAAGCTTTAATAGAAAAATTAGACTATTGTTTATTAAATGATGAAGAAATGGCTTTAGGTCCACAAGTTTGGCAGAGCTGGTCGAATCCTTTTAAACAAGAAGATGAAACCATGTTGATCGCTTAACAAAGAAAAGCCCCTATTTAAAAGGGGCTTATTTTTATGATTTATCTTTGATAAATATCTTACGAATGTAGCTGTTAAGTGGGGTGGAATAATATTTTTCAATTGCTGCACTAATGATGAAAGTCACAATGAGATAGGCAATTAAAAGCATAATTTTGATGCTAGAGTCGGTTTGAGCTGGAATAAAAGCAACCTTCATGAGACCAAGCACCACCAGATGAAACAAATAAGTTTCATAACTTCTTTGCCCCAACCAGACCATCACTTTTGTAAACAGACTATGTGTTTGCGTTCCCGCAGGATGCTGAAAACATAAAATGAGTAAAGCTGAGGCGAAAGCAAATAAGCTAATACCCCATGTACTGACTTCTTTAATGGGAGCATATAAATAAAGGGCTGTCATACTCAAAATAATGAACCAAGAAAGAGGTTTTTTATAGGTCCAATTTGGTCGATATGTATGAGAAAATATCGCTGTTAAACAACCAATAGCTATGCCGTCAAAACTCGAAAAATAATGATATAAATAGGCACCGCTTTCTTCTCCAAAATGTAGAGATCTAAAATAAGGTCCGTATAAAATTACTCCAACGAGCACGGCAATGAATACTTTGTTATTGCGAGTAAAAAGACATAATAATGGAAAGATTAAATAAAAAATTTCTTCGACAGATAAAGACCATAAAACCCCTAAAGCATAATTCACCCAGCCGAATTTAATAATCAGAATATTCATCCAGAAGGTTAAAGCCGCAAAAATGGTCAGTGGATATGAGACTTCAATGCCATTGGGGGCTTGGTTTACAAAGGGTTTTAAGTCAAATGACCCAAGTAAACTTACGCCTAAAATGAGTAAAACCAGACACGGTAAAATGCGGGCTGCTCGTCGGATATAAAAATATTTGAGGTTAATTTTTGAAAATTGTTTGTCTCTTTTTAAAGTGTGATGGGTAATTAAAAAACCCGAAATCACAAAAAACATGGTAACGCCATAATTTCCGTTTCTTGCGATTAAGGTACTAAATGCTTCACCTAAAAAATTAAAACCTAACCATGTATCTTTAAGTTTATAGGGAATATTAAAATGGTGTAAAAGAACTAAAAGGATAGAGATTCCTCGAAGAATATCTATTTTATAATTACGCATTCGATGTGCTTCCAGTTTATTAATATACTGTGTGGCAGAAGAATACTATCGATCAGTTATTTTAAATAAAATTTTTAAGTATCATTGAGTAATTAAAATAATACGAATAGAAAACAGTTGAATTGGGCAAAGCTTAAGGCGACTAACTGCTTAAATGAAAATATTGATAAGATATTAATATAATTGAATTTCTCTACATAAAACTTTAAATTAGCTTATATTGTATTTGGCTTGTTTTTTAGCCAGATTAAATCTTTTATTTTTATTCATTCACATGTTGTATTTGGTTGTATATACATAACATGTCAACTAAAATATAACTTTGCCTGCTGCCTTTTTGAGACTTTGCTATGCCCAGAACATCAAAACAAGAACATGCTGAGCTTTCGATTGAAGCTGATAGTCCAGTTCCTTTATATCAACGCGTCAAACAGCTGATTTCACAAAAGATTTATGAAGGCTCTTGGGCTGTAAATAAAAAAATTCCTTCTGAAAGTGAGTTGGTCAATCAACTTGGTTGCAGTCGCATGACAGTCAATCGTGCGCTACGCGAATTAACGACTGAGGGTTTATTGGTACGTATACAGGGTGTTGGTTCTTTTGTTGCTGAAGGGCAAGGCCGAACCGCGCTTTTTCAAATTAATAATATTGCCGAAGAGATTGTTGCACGAAACCATAAGCACCATGCGGAAGTTTTAATTTTAGAACAAATTTATGCAAATGCAGAACAAAGTGTATTAATGCAGACTCGCGAAGGGCAAAAGCTATTTCATTCAATTATTGTGCATTATGAAAATGATGTGCCAGTTCAGGTCGAAGATCGTTTGGTTGATGCAGCACTCATCCCAGATTATTTAGAACAAGATTTTAAAACCATTACTCCAAATGCATACTTAATGGCTAAAGCACCTGTGACAGAAGGCGAGCATATTGTTGAAGCCGTTTTAGCATCTCCGCAAGAGTGTAAGTGGTTAAAAATTACTAAAACTGAACCATGTTTACTGATCCGTCGCCGTACGTGGTCAAACAAACAACTCATTTCTAGTGCCCGTCTGACTTATCCCGGCAGTCGTTATTATCTCGAAGGCAAATTTACGCAATGATTGAAGTACTCAAGGCAGACCAATATACAAAAATGCTTTGGAAAAATGGTGCAGGCTATACTTTAGAAATTGCGCGAAGCCTAGGTGATCTTGATTTCGACTGGCGAATTTCGATGGCAGATGTGACAACTTCTGGACCATTTTCCTTGTTCCCAAATAAGCAGCGAATCATTACTGTACTTGATGGGAAAGGTATTGAATTACATGTCGATGATCTGCCTGCTAGGTCGTTAAAGCTGGGCGATATTTTTGCTTTTCATGGTGAAAGTCAGGTGCATAGTGAACTGGTTGATGGTGCAATTCGAGATCTAAATTTAATTTATGATCCTGTAAAATTTCATGCCCGCTTTCAGAGAGTAGATGGTACAGAAGCACAGACTTTTTTAAGCTCGGCAGACCTGATTTTTATTTTTAATAGTGGTTCAGAAACAGAAGTAGTGATTGAGGATAAAACCTTTGTACTCCCTGCTCACGAGACTTTAAAAATTGAGAAAATCACTGCAATGACCTCAGTTCATTTTCCTCAAAATTGGGCAAAAAATTGTTATGTTATTGAGTTAACTCAACGTTAAAATTTAAAAAATAGCTTTTTAAAAGCACATGTCTAGTGAAAGGATGTGTGCTTTTTTTATGCAACTTATAAAAATAAATTATTTTAATTCATTGGCTTATTAAGTTTTTTTAAAAAATATTTGAAACCCTCTTCACGTTTTAAAATATTTGTGTAGTATATGGATGTATATACAAGTTAATACATTACTATACAAATGCAGAAACAAGTGATGTTCTGCTGATGTAAGCTCAAAGGAAGGAGTCCGCCTGTGACAACAACGACAACAAAATTTCGTGATGTAGAAATTCGTGCGCCACGCGGCACTGAATTGACAGCTAAAAGTTGGTTAACTGAAGCGCCATTACGCATGTTGATGAATAACCTTGATCCGGACGTTGCAGAAAACCCGAAAGAGTTGGTTGTATACGGTGGTATTGGCCGTGCAGCACGAAACTGGGAATGTTTCGACAAAATTGTAGATACTTTAAAAAATCTAGAAATTGATGAAACTCTATTGGTTCAATCAGGCAAACCAGTCGGTGTATTTAAAACTCATAAAGATGCGCCACGTGTTTTAATTGCAAACTCAAACCTTGTACCGCACTGGGCAAACTGGGAACACTTTAACGAGTTAGATGCAAAAGCTTTAGCAATGTACGGTCAAATGACAGCAGGTTCATGGATCTACATTGGTAGCCAAGGTATTGTGCAAGGAACTTACGAAACTTTCGTTGAAGCAGGCCGTCAACACTACAACGGCGATTTAAACGGTCGTTGGGTTCTTACTGCCGGTTTAGGTGGCATGGGTGGCGCTCAACCTTTAGCTGCAACACTTGCAGGGGCTTGTTCTTTAAACATTGAATGCCAACAAGCAAGCATCGATTTCCGTTTACGCACACGTTATGTAGATGAACAAGCAACTGATTTAGATGACGCTTTAGCGCGTATTGATCGTTACACGAAAGAAGGCAAAGTAATTTCAATTGCACTTCATGGCAACGCTGCAGAGATTTTACCTGAGCTTGTTCGCCGTGGTGTGCGTCCAGACATGGTAACCGACCAAACGAGTGCACATGATCCACTCAATGGCTACCTACCAGTAGGCTGGACTTGGGATGAATACCGTGAACGTGCGAAAACAGAACCAGAAACTGTTGTAAAAGCTGCAAAACAGTCGATGGCGAAACACGTACAAGCGATGCTCGATTTCCAAAAAATGGGTGTTCCAACATTTGACTATGGTAATAACATCCGTCAAATGGCGAAAGAAGAAGGCGTAGCAAACGCATTTGATTTCCCTGGTTTTGTTCCTGCATATATCCGTCCATTGTTCTGCCGTGGTATTGGTCCATTCCGTTGGGCAGCGCTTTCTGGTGACCCAGAAGACATTTATAAAACAGATGCCAAAGTTAAAGAGTTAATTCCTGATGATGAACATTTACATCACTGGTTAGACATGGCACGTGAACGTATTAGCTTCCAAGGCTTACCAGCTCGTATTTGCTGGGTTGGTTTAGGTTTACGTGCAAAACTTGGCTTAGCTTTTAACGAAATGGTTCGTAGTGGTGAATTATCAGCACCAGTCGTAATTGGTCGTGACCACTTAGACTCAGGTTCAGTTGCGAGTCCAAACCGTGAAACTGAAGCAATGCAAGACGGCTCAGATGCAGTATCTGACTGGCCTTTATTAAATGCATTGTTAAATACAGCAGGCGGGGCAACTTGGGTGTCTTTACATCACGGTGGTGGTGTAGGTATGGGCTTCTCTCAACACTCAGGCGTTGTGATTGTGTGTGATGGTACAGATGACGCTGCTGCACGTATTGCTCGCGTACTGACCAATGACCCTGCAACAGGTGTTATGCGTCATGCTGATGCAGGTTATGAAATTGCGATTAACTGTGCGAAAGAGCAAGGCTTAAACTTGCCAATGATCACTCAATAAAAACACATGGAAGAACTGGCGGTGCTTTTTGCAATTGTGAAAAGCACCGTCTCAGCAGAATATAGTGCCAAAAATTAGGAAGCCAACATGGAATTATTGATCCAACCGGGAAAACTGACCTTAGCTGATTTACGTCAAGCTTACCTCAACCCGATTAAAGTTAAATTAGATGAAAGTGCTTCAGCTGCAATTAACGCAAGCGTGGCTTGTGTAGAACAGATTGTAAATGAAGGACGTACAGCTTACGGAATTAACACCGGTTTTGGTTTACTCGCTTCAACCAAGATTGCTCCTGAAGATTTAGAACAATTACAGCGTTCATTGGTTCTTTCGCATGCAGCAGGTGTAGGTGAACCACTTGATGATGCGATGGTTCGCTTAATTATTCTATTGAAAGCAAACAGCTTGGCACGTGGTTTCTCAGGTATTCGCCGTAAAGTCATTGATGCTTTGTTGGCATTAATTAATGCTGAAGTTTATCCGCATATTCCTCTTAAAGGTTCTGTAGGTGCTTCTGGTGATTTAGCACCACTTGCGCATATGTCTTTAGTTCTATTGGGTGAAAGTAAAGCACGTTATAAGGGTGAATGGATACCAGCAGTTGAAGCTTTAAAAATTGCAGGTTTAGAACCTATTTCTTTAGCGGCAAAAGAAGGCTTGGCACTTTTAAATGGTACTCAGGTTTCTACAGCGTATGCTTTACGCGGTTTATTTGAAGCTGAAGATTTGTTTGCTGCTGCAACTGTTTGTGGTGGTTTAAGCGTTGAAGCGATGTTAGGTTCACGTGCGCCATTCGATGCTCGTATTCATGAAGTACGTGGTCAGCGTGGTCAAATTGATGTGGCTGCGGCTTATCGTGACCTCTTAACAGAATCAAGTGAAATTGCACATTCACATGAAGACTGTAGCAAAGTTCAAGATCCGTATTCTTTACGTTGCCAACCACAGGTGATGGGTGCATGTTTAACTCAAATCCGTCAGGCTGCCGAAGTATTAGCAATTGAAGCAAACGCAGTGTCTGATAACCCACTGGTTTTTGCAGCAGAAGGTGATGTGATTTCAGGTGGTAACTTCCACGCTGAACCTGTTGCGATGGCAGCAGATAATCTCGCATTGGCGATTGCAGAAATTGGTTCACTCTCAGAACGTCGTATTTCGATGATGATGGACCGCCACATGTCACAGCTTCCACCGTTCTTGGTCGCAAATGGTGGCGTGAACTCGGGTTTCATGATTGCTCAAGTTACGGCGGCTGCGCTTGCGAGTGACAACAAAGCGCTTGCACATCCAGCGAGTGTAGATAGTTTACCAACCTCAGCGAATCAGGAAGACCATGTTTCAATGGCACCTAACGCAGGTAAACGTCTTTGGCCAATGGCTGACAACGTCCGCGGCATTCTAGCTGTTGAATGGTTAGGCGCTTGTCAGGGTTTAGACTTCCGTGAAGGCCTAAAAAGCTCGCCTAAACTTGAACAAGCCCGTAAAATCTTGCGCGCTCAAGTGCCTTACTACAGTGAAGACCGTTTCTTTGCTCCTGATATTGAACAGGCAAGTGAATTACTTTCGAGTGGTTGTCTAAACGAGTTAATTATTCCAAACCTACTCCCTAGTCTATCTGAAGTGTGATTAATAAAACGGTCACATGGAGTGGCCGAATCTAACTAAATATCCTCAAGGATTGGAGATTATAATGTCACAAAACTCCACACTACAGCGGGGGTTGAACACCCGTCACATTCGTTTCTTGGCATTGGGCTCAGCAATTGGAACTGGGCTTTTCTATGGTTCGGCAACTGCCATTAAAATGGCGGGGCCTTCAGTATTACTAGCGTATATTGTTGCAGGGATTGCAATTTATATTGTTATGCGTGCACTGGGTGAAATGGCTGTCCATAACCCTGTATCTGGTTCATTTAGCCATTATGCATCACAGTACATTAGTCCACTGGCAGGTTTTACCACAGGTTGGACTTATGTTTTTGAAATGGTGATTGTTGCACTTGCCGATGTCACTGCTTTTGGTATTTATATGGGGTTCTGGTACCCCGATGTGCCGAGGTGGATCTGGATTTTATCGTTAATTATGTTCTTGGGTGCCATTAATTTAATTCACGTTAAAGTCTTTGGTGAACTCGAATTCTGGTTATCCATTATCAAAGTTACCGCCATTGTTGCCATGATTTTAGGTGGTTTGGGCCTTATGTTCTATGGTTTTCAGGCTGACCATAGCAATATCGTACCGGGCATTTCAAATCTATGGATTTATGACGGTTTTATGCCGCATGGTATTGCCGGTCTGGTGGCATGTTTATCTGTAGTTGTATTTGCTTTTGGTGGTATTGAGATTATTGGCATTACAGCGGGTGAGTCGCAAGATCCGAAAACGACTTTGCCAAAAGCAATTAATGCTGTTCCAGTTCGTATTTTACTTTTTTATGTACTCACGATTTTTGTTCTGATGTCGATTTTCCCATGGAACCAGATTGGTAGCCAAGGTAGTCCATTTGTCCAGATTTTTGAAAATTTAGGTATTAAGTCAGCAGCAAATATTTTGAATATTGTCGTGATTACAGCAGCTGTTTCAGCGATTAACAGTGATGTATTCGGCGCAGGCCGTATGCTTTATGGTATGGCAAACCGTGGTCAAGCACCTCGAGTTTTCCAAAAACTATCACGTAATGGTGTGCCATGGATGACTGTTGTGGTGATGGCTGGTGTGCTATTGACGGGTGTGGTACTGAACTACCTTATTCCTGAAAATGTATTCATGATCATTGCATCAATTGCAACTTTTGCAACCGTCTGGGTCTGGCTCATGATTTTGCTTTCGCAAGTTGCGATGCGCCGCAAATTATCTACTGCTGAAATTAAAGCACTTGATTTCCCTGTATGGGGTTGGCCATATGCACCTGCGTTCGCGATTGGTTTTATGGTGTTTATTTTAGTGATGATGGGTTATTTCCCTGATTCACGTCCTGCAATTTATGTAGGCATAACATGGCTTGTTCTATTAACTATTGCTTATCGCATATGGGTAAAACCAGACCAGAACTTGGGCAAGGAAAGTAATCCTATCCATCAAAATGTTGAGATAGAAAGCTAACAAATGAACTGCCCAATGGTTTAACTATTGGGCAGTTTTGAGGAAAGGCTAATGAAAAAACTTTGGCAAAATTGCCACATTGCGACCATGCAAAATGGGCAATATTCTTACATTGAAGATGCTGCAATTGTCACAGAAGGGCATCTCATTCAGTGGATTGGAAAACAACAACAACTTCCTACCGACACATATTCCGAAACAGTTGACTTAAAAGGCGCTTGGGTAACCCCAGGGTTTATTGACTGTCATACGCATAGTGTATTTGGTGGCAACCGTAGTGTTGAGTTTGAAAAACGCTTGCAAGGTGTGAGCTATGCTGAAATTGCAGCAAGCGGTGGTGGCATTGCAAGTACAGTGCGTGCAACGCGTGAAGCAAGCGAAGAACAATTATTAAATTCGGCACTTAAACGCATTCGTTGTATGCAGCAAGATGGTGTAACCACCATCGAGATTAAGTCTGGTTACGGACTTAATTACGAAAATGAGCGCAAAATGCTGCGTGTGATCCGTCAAATTAGTGAAGTCTTGCCAATGACGGTAAAAAGTACTTGTTTAGCCGCGCATGCTTTACCGCCAGAGTACAAAGATCAAAGCGATGCTTATATCGACCATATCTGTACAGAACTGCTGCCTAAATTGCATGCTGAAGGTTTAGTCGATGCTGTTGATGCTTTTTGTGAGCATCTGGCATTTTCACCAGCTCAGGTCGAACGTGTTTTTAAAACAGCCCAATCACTGAATCTACCCGTTAAGCTTCATGCCGAGCAGCTCTCATCGCTAGGTGGCTCAAGCTTGGCGGCACGTTATCATGCATTGTCGGCTGACCATTTAGAATACATGACCGAAGATGATGTTAAAGCCATGGCAGAGTCGGGCACGGTTGCTGTGCTATTGCCGGGCGCCTTTTATCTATTACGGGAAACACAATATCCACCAGTTGAAAGTCTCATTAAGCATGGCGTGCGTATTGCACTGTCGAGCGATTTAAACCCGGGCACATCTCCAGCACTTTCTTTACGTTTAATGCTGAATATGGGCAGCACGCTATTCCGTCTTACACCTGAGCAAGCATTGGCAGGTGTGACTATTCATGCTGCACAAGCACTCGGTTTAGAGCAAACACATGGCAGTTTGGAACAAGGTAAAGTCGCGGATTTTGTGGCTTGGGATATTGAGCATCCATCTGAAATTGTTTACTGGCTTGGCGGAGATTTACCTAAGCGAGTAATTCAGCATGGACAAGAAGTTATTTTTTAAACGGTGTCACATGAATCACACATTTAAATGGCAAGGTCGCCATGATGGCGAAGGTGAAGCACACCAACGCATTCATCATATTATCAACAAAACCCAACACGCAGACTTTGCGCTGATTGGTTTTAGCTCTGATGAAGGCGTGAAACGTAACAAAGGCCGAGTTGGTGCTGCCGATGCGCCAGATGCAATCCGTAACCAGCTTGCCAATTTACCTATTCATCGTCCCGCGAGTATTGTCGATTTGGGTACGGTCACTTGTGAATATGGCAATTTGGAGCAAGCTCAAACTGAGTTGGCTGAGCAAGTCGCAACCAGCCTACAAAATGGTTTAAAACCAATTGTTCTTGGTGGTGGACATGAGGTTGCATTTGGTAGCTTTAGTGGTCTGTTCCAATATGTACAAGCACATGCGCCTGAACAAAAAATAGGAATTATTAACTTCGATGCCCATTTCGATTTGCGTGAAGCAGAACAGGCGACATCTGGAACACCTTTTTTACAGGCAGCTCGACTTTCTGAGCAACATCAAAAACAGTTTAATTATTTATGTATTGGGGTAGCCAACCATGCCAATACTAAAATTTTGTTTGATACGGCCGATGCTCTAAATTGTTCATATTTACGCGATCATGAGGTTAATATTTTTAACCTAAACAACGTGCTCGCGGCAGTTGATGCTTTTATTGAAAAAATAGACTGTTTGTACGTTACGATTGATTTAGATGTATTTGCTGCTGCGGTTGCCCCTGGAGTAAGTGCGCCAGCTGTTAAAGGAATTGATTTAGCCACTTTTGAAGCAATTTTTAAGCATATTCAAGAGACTGGAAAAATTAAACTTTTAGATATTGCTGAGTGCAATCCAAAATTTGATTTAGACAATAGAACAGCAAAATTGGCAGCCTATATTGTTTATCAATATTTGTTTTCTTGAGAAACAATTTTTAATGTAGAAATTCAAAAGTGCACTGAGATCGCTCATGTGCACTTTTTTAAGTGTCTGATACATTAAAGTCAGATACGGAATATAGATAGCAACTATAAATAATTTAATTAAAAAGAAAATTAATTTATAAAATCATTGAGTTAAAAAAATACTCGATTTTTACACCATTTTATATGCTGCTTGGCACGTAATTTGTTTTGTCTTTATTTTAACCTTTGTTAAATATTTCTGGATAATTAAATGAAAAACAGAACCTTACATTTTGCTTGTATCAGTGTTTTATTTTGGATGTCTCATTCTTCTGGTGCTGCAACCCCCGAAATTAATACGAATACCATCGAAAAATCACAATCTAAACCAAATAGTAATGTCTCTGTTCGGGTGAAAGCTTTAAACCAGCTTTTACAAGAACAGTGGGAATATACTTTAAAAAATAATCCTGAAACTGCAACTATTTTAGGAGATTTACGCTACAACAATCGATGGACTGAGCTTTCAAAAAATCAGATCGAGAAAGATAAAAAAAGTACTCAAAATTTCTTAAAACGTTTTGAAGCGATTAATAGCACAGGGTTTTCAGCAACTGATCAATTAAATAAAGATTTAATAATTTATCAGTTGAAAGAGTCACTTAAAAATTATGATTTGAAACTCTATGAGATGCCTTTCAATCAAATGTGGGGACTGCATTTGCAATTTCCGGGGTTTATTAGTTCGATTCCCTTTGATAATGCGAAGCAATATGAAGACTATATTGCTCGTTTAAAGCAAATCCCTCTTATTCTTGATCAAGGTATTCAGTTAGCGAAACAAGGACAAAAAGATGGCTTAATGCCACCGAAATATTTAATTGAAAAGGTGGCAAAGCAGATTAATAGCATCGCAATTCCTTCAGGGAAGGACAGTGTGTTTGCTTCTCCATTAAAGCAATTTCCAAATAATATTCCGAAAGCAGAACAAGAGCGTTTAAGCCGTGAAATACTACAGGCCATAGATCAGAATGTTCGGCCTGCCTATCAAAAACTCGGTACGTTTATTCAGAAAGATTACTTACCCTATGGACGACAACACGAGGGTATATGGAGCTTACCAAAAGGAGATGAGCTCTATCGCTTTTATGTAGAAAATAATACGACAACGTTAGAAAGCCCTGAAAATATTCATCAGCTCGGATTAAAAGAAGTTGCTCGTATTGAAGCTGAAATGCTTAAAATTGCCAAAGCACAAGGTTTCAGCGACTTAAAAAGTTTCCAACAATCCTTAAAAACAAATCCTGCGGTTTTCCCAAAGTCTCGTGAAGAAATTTTAGAGATTTATCGAGGGTATATTGCCCAAATGCAACCAGAGTTGCCGAAGCTATTTGGTTTATTACCCAAAAATAAAGTCGAAGTTTTACCTGTAGAGCAATATCGAGAAAAAGAAGCGGCAGGTGCGGAGTATCATCAAGGAACACCTGATGGTTCACGTGCTGGGCAAGTGTATGTGAATACAGGCGACTTCTCTGAACGTTCAAAAATATCAATGGAAGCTACGGCTTATCATGAGGCTATTCCGGGGCATCATATGCAGATTGATATAGCTCAAAACTTGCCAAATTTGCCAATGTTCCGCAAGCAGCCGAATCATACTGCCTATATTGAAGGATGGGCACTTTACGCAGAGCAACTGGGTAAAGACGTTGGTTTCTATAAAGACCCACTTTCAGACTATGGAAGACTATCGAGTGAGTTATTTCGTGCTTGTCGGTTAGTGGTTGACACTGGAGTACATTATAAAAAATGGACTCGTCAGCAAATGATTGATTTTATGCGAGAACATTCTGCTTTAGATGAACCTGATATTCAGGCAGAGACAGATCGATATATTGCTATTCCTGCCCAAGCATTGGCATACAAGATGGGGCAACTTAAAATTTTAGAGTTACGAGAGTTAGCTAAGCATGAGCTTGGAGATCGTTTTGATATAAAAGTATTCCATGACATGATCTTAAATGCAGGAACATTGCCTTTAAATATATTGGATGCCCGTATTAAAAATTGGATTAAGGAACAAAAAGCGGCAGCTTAAAATAAAATTCGAAATTTAGGTCAGGTCTTCAGAGGCCTGATTTAAAAACAGATAGAAAACAGAATATAATAATGAAAAATATAGTTTCTTTTAGAATTTAAAATTGGAAAAATAATGAACCAGAAGAATAACCCGATTGGAATGATTGATTCTGGTTTAGGTGGGCTGTCTCTCTTTAAGCACATTCGGCAGGCACTTCCGAATGAAGATATTATCTATTTTGCTGACTCGAAATATGTCCCGTATGGAGACAAAGAAAGCGACTGGATTGTTTCAAGGACTACGCATTTAATTTCAAACCTAGTTGCACAGGGTAAATGCAAAGCGATTGTGATTGCTTGTAACACCATGACGGCTGTAGCGATTGAAACGATTAGAGCACAAATTAATGTGCCACTTATTGCAATAGAACCCGCCGTAAAACCCGCAGTAGCAATCACTCAAAGTAAGCATATTGCTGTCTTGGCAACTGCCACCACAGTGAAGGGCAAAAACTTAAAAAGTTTAATTGAAACGTATGCGCAAGATATTAAAGTGTCTTTGGTGCCTTGTATTGGCTTAGCCGAAAAAATCGAAACGGGCAAAGCACATACCGCGGAAGTTAAGGATTATTTAGAAAATATTTTGGCGCCGTTGGTCGAACAAAAAGTGGATACAATTATTTTAGGATGCACACACTATCCGTTTGTCTCAGATACGATTCAGAACCTTGTTGGCTCTGATATTCAAATTATTGAGCCTTCGGAGGCTGTAACAGCGCAATTAATTCGGCAGCTCAATCAATATAAGTTAAGTTCTGAAAGTCCAAATGATGGAAATCATATTATTTGGACCAGTTCAGACCCGTTGGAAGTTGCGGATGTTACTTTTTCTTTATTAGGTACGCATTTGCCTGTAAAAGATATCGCTATATAAATTTTATAAGGATGGTAAGAGAGCTTTCTCTTACCATCTTATGTTCTAACTCAAATTAAACTTATTTAAATTCCCAGCGCTGTTTTGGGTCATCAGATCGTTGACTAATACCTACAGATGAACCCCAGAGATGTGTTAGTACAGCATCTGGTTGGCCTTCTACAAAGATATAACCATCTTCAAATGCCCATTTAGTTTGGTACTGGCGACCCGCGCCTTGCAAGAAAACATCGCCACTGTGCCAATTAACTGGTTTTAATTCTTTACCATTGGTACTGTTTAACGCTGTTTGCAGTTGTTCAAAAGACTCATTTGATTTTAAGCTTACCTTTAAAATCTTTTTGACCGTATCCATATTTTTTTCATTCGTATGTAAATCTAGCGTTTTTCTAAGCTCTAGAAGGACTTTTACGGCTTCTTTTTTAAGGTCTTGAGTATTTTCATATTCTTTATATACTTTTACATGAAGCTCCATCATGCTCTCTTTCTTCATATTTTTTAGAAGAGCATCGATATTGTCATGGCGTAAATGCAATCGGAACTCTGACCTTGTAGTCCAATCTTTTTGATCCAAGACATCTAATTGCACAGCGGCAAGAATAATTTTATAGAGTTGTTCGTTATGCTGAGCGAAAGGATTTTCAGACAAACCTTTAAGTTCAGGAATATTTAAAAAGAGCCAAGGAGAGGAAGCATATTCATGGAACTTTTGCTCAATACGACGAATTGACTCATGAGCGAGTACGGCATTTAAATATTCGTTCAGCTTAGTCTCATCAAGTTTACCAACAAGTTCGGATTTAATATTTTCTTCGCCGTTACTATGAATAAATGTCTCTAATAAACCAACAATATCAAGACAATCACTGGTTTTTAAGTGGGCGAGTGTTTCTTCATCTTGCTTTAGTAAAAGATTAAGGAAGTTTTCTAAATCTTTATCTAATAATTTATATGCAATCGCATCTGTTTCAACACGAGCACCGAGAGCCCAACTAGAGCGAATATCAGTCACTTTGTTATAAAGCATATTCACTCTACGACCCCAGCCGTCTGCGTGACTGTCAAAATACCAAAGCTCTTCTTCTATGTTTTTAACCTTGTTATGTACCGTAAATTCACGGTCATTTGTATGAGAGTACGATAACTGACCCGTTTCACCACGTGCAGTTACGGCATCTTGCATACCATGTGTCTGACCACCATACAGACTTGAAATACATGCACCTGTTTCTTTGTTAATGATTCTAAAGTTTCCTTCTGGGAATCCATTAGCCATGATAAGTCACTCCTTATAATTAGAAAGTTTTGTAATAGTCGAAATTTATAGTTATCAAGAAAATTTCGAAGCGTGATTTATACCATAATTTCATATGTATAAATCCGAGTGTTTTTGTTGGTTTTTGTGTATAAATTATTGATTTAGATGTATTTATTAGAATATCTTAATAAAAGCCAGAAACTATGCTTTAGAGCTTTATGAGCACAATAAAAAGCTCAATATACTTTTAAATCTGTACAACGTATTGACGGTCTTTTGCTTTCTTAGATAAACATTTACCTGTAAAAGCTGTAGGAAAATAAGCTCTCGAACAGATGGTAAGAGATGGGGGATAGCATCTTTGGAGTAGGGGCTTTCTATAAGTTGTTTCTATGTCTCGCTTTTTCTCATCGTATATATTTATATAAACTGTTAAATTAGAATTAACGATTAATTTGTTTTATTAACTAAATATATATAACCAAAGTTTATATTTTAAATTTAATTAAAAGTTACAAATGCAATAAGGAGGATAATATTATTTAAATATTAATAAAATTATTATATTTAAAATTTTTCATTAAAATAAATTGACGTTCTTTATTATACCGATTAATATTTCGTTGCTGGCCTACATTGCCAGTCGGTTTTAGCAGACCGTATCCTAGCGAATGGGTTATACTTTCTGAGTATTTCCCATGTGGAACCTTTGTGCCCCCTTTTTCTCTATGGTAGGGCGGAAGGGGGACGCGTTCGCGCGTGCTGGTCGCTAGGTCAGTCTGCTAACCCTCTTTCGTTCTACCACCATAAATTAATTCGCGGTGATCTGGTGGTAGGACTCCATTTTTAAGGAGTTGGCTATGCCACTATTCAAACTCATTTTCTCTCTTATTTAACTATTTTATTTATTTAAAATTTGGGTTTTCTATATCCTGATTTTTTAAATTCATAAATTATTTTTATTTTAAAATCTTAATTATTTTATTTTCCTATTTTTGTGGGAGGATTAATTGTTATTTAAAAAATTATTCTAATATTTAATCGAATAATATTTTTATTTTATTTAAAGATATAAATAATCATGAGAATAATATGAAACTTCATAAATTTATATTGTTTTTAAACCTTGTGGTAGGTGTTTACGGTATTACAAATGATGATGCCAATGCTCAGCAGGAATTTAAAAGAATTTGTTTGTCAGGTGAACACATGCAAGCAAGTTGCGATTGTATTTGCCAACAGCTTGCACAGGTGTATTCACCTCAAACCGTACAGCGTTTAAAACACACCAGTTTGCAAAGTCCTGTTCTCCCACAGGACTTTGCCCCTAACATGTTTAGCATCATTCAACGCTGCGACAAAACTGAAATGGGCTAAGTTCGCTTAGCTCCTTTATCTCTGTGTCGCAATGATCTCTCAAACTTTAAATCAGCGCAAAAGTAAAAAGTCCGTTGTGACACAGGGTCCTAGGGGACTTCTCTATTATTAAACTCGATTTTCTTTCACGGGAAAGGGGCTATGCCGTATGAATGCAATAAAAAAGCCCGATATGCACTTACACATATCAGGCTTAATCAATCAGTTATTAAAGCAGGTGATGCCTTAATAATGAGCTTTTTTAAATTACTCTACAGTTACTGACTTAGCCAAGTTACGTGGCTGGTCAACGTCTGTACCACGTAATACAGCAACGTGATAAGACAATAGCTGAACTGGTACGCTATAAACAATTGGAGCTAGCCATTCATTTACTGCTGGAATATGCACAACGTGCTGACGGTCTTTTTCATTGATTCCGCTATTTTCATCAGCGAAAACGAATAATTCACCACCACGTGCCTGAACTTCTTCCATATTTGATTTGAGCTTATCAAGCATTTCATCATGTGGAGCAAGAATCACGATTGGCATTTCATTATCAACGAGTGCTAATGGACCGTGTTTTAACTCACCAGCCGCATAACCTTCTGCATGAATATATGAAATTTCTTTGAGCTTTAATGCGCCTTCCAATGCGATTGGATAATTCGTACCACGGCCTAAGAATAAGCAGTGATTTTTTTCAACGAATAATTCAGACAAACGCAAAATTTCTGGGTCATTTTTGAGGGTATCAAGAATAACTTTCGGGCTGTGCCATAGCTCACGCGTAATTTCTTCAGTAAGCGCAGGACTAATACGTTGTTTAACTTGACCAATTTTCAAGATTAACAACATAAGCGCAGCGAGCTGAGTCGTAAACGCTTTAGTTGATGCAACACCAATTTCAGGACCAGCAAGCGTCAATAAGTGATGATTAGTTTCACGAACCATTGAAGACGTTGCAACGTTACAGATCGTTAAAGTCTGAATGTCGATATTGTTTGCTTTCGCACGTTTTTGAGTTTCACGTAGCGCAGCTAATGTATCGGCTGTTTCACCTGACTGTGAAATACAAATATAAAGTGTATTTTCAACAATTACAGGGGTGCGATAACGGAATTCACTCGCGATTTCAACTTGGCAAGGCACGCCAATGAGTTGTTCAAACCAATATTTCGCAATCATTCCTGAGTGGTAACTTGTACCACAAGCGATGATTTGTACGCTTTGAATTTTATTGAAATCTGCTTCAGCATTTTTCAAGAAATCATCACGTAAGCTGTTGCCGTCAAGCGCTTGAGAAATTGTTTGCTTGATTGCTTCTGGCTGCTCATAAATTTCTTTGAGCATGTAGTGCTTGTATTCACCTTTTGATGCGCTGCTTACAGTTGCATCAAGCTCTCGCACTGGACGTTCAACGCGTTCGCCATTTGCAAATACTTCAATTGAAGTACGTGTAAGACGGGCAATATCACCTTCTTCTAGGTACATAAAGCGGTTCGTCACTGGTAAAAGTGCAAGTTGGTCTGAACTAATAAAGTTTTCACCAATACCTACGCCAATCACTAAAGGTGAACCTTCACGTACAGTAATGAGTTCATCTGGATAATCGCTATGGATAATACCTAACGCGTAAGCACCTTTAAGCTGCGGTACAACTGTTTCAATAGCTTCTAAAAGGCTATCTGTGCTTTTTAGAGCTTCAGCAACTAAGTGTGCTACAACTTCTGTATCTGTTTGAGAAGTGAAGATATAACCTAAAGCTTGTAGGTCATCTTTTAGCTCTTGATAGTTCTCAATGATACCGTTATGTACGACAGCAACCTTACCAGACATATGCGGGTGAGCATTGTTTTCAGTTGGCTTACCATGGGTCGCCCAACGTGTATGCGCAATGCCGATAGCCCCTGTAAGTTGGTGTTCAGCAACTGCATCTGCAAGATTGATGACTTTACCTACACGACGCTCACGTAAAATTTGTTGATTATTTAGTAAAGCAACACCCGCAGAATCATAACCGCGGTATTCAAGACGTTTTAAACCTTCAATTAAAATCTCGGTTACACAACGTTCTGCAACGCCTCCGACGATACCACACATACTTCAATCCTCTTATTTTTTAAGCTTTTGGGGACGTTGATAATTTGCTTTTGAAATTTGTTGCGCACGTTCAAAGGAGAGACTTTGTTCGGCTACATCTTTCGTAATCACAGAACCCGCACCAACTGTTGCGCCATTCCCAATGGTCACCGGAGCAACCAGCGAGCTATTAGAACCGATAAAAACTGCATCGCCAATAGTGGTTTTGTGTTTATTTGCACCGTCATAATTGCAAGTAATTGTACCTGCCCCAATATTTGATTCAGCACCGATTTCGGCATCACCTAAATAGGTGAAATGATTAGCTTTACTACCTAATCCGATCGATGTGTTTTTAACTTCAACAAAGTTGCCAATATGCACTTCATTTGCCAATTTCGCCCCTGGGCGTAAGCGTGCAAATGGTCCAATCTGAGCATTTTCACCTACAACTGCACCATCAAAAACGCTATAGGCTTGAACTTTAGTACCTGCTGCAATTTTAGTGTTCTTTAAAATACAACCAGCACCGATTTCTACAAAATCACCAAGCTCACATTCACCTTCAATAATAACATTGATGTCAATACGAACGTCTTGTCCAACTTTTACAGAGCCACGTAAATCAAAACGTGCAGGATCGAAGAACATTACACCTTGCTGCATGAGCTTTTTGACTTGTTCTTGCTGGAACTGGCGTTCTAAAGCTGCAAGTTGTAAGCGGTCATTAACCCCTTCAACTTCAAAAGCAAGCTCTGGTTCAACAGAGGCAACTTTTAAGCCATCTGCAATTGCCATTGCAACGATGTCAGTTAGGTAATATTCACCCTGTGCATTTTCATTTGAAAGTTTAGGCAACCACTCATGAAGTTTTGCGTTGCTAACACAGTAAATGCCTGTATTGAATTCTTTAATTTGGCGTTGTGCTTCATTTGCATCTTTATGTTCAACAATGGCTTGAATTTTGCCATCTTGGCGCACAATACGGCCATAACCTGTTGCATCATCTACAGTAAGCGTAACTAAGCCAATTCCTGTCTGAGTCGATGCATCTAATAATTTTTGCAACGTATTTGCATTAATGCATGGTACATCGCCTGATAAAATCAGTGAAACACCTTCTTTTGGGAGTACGGGTAAAGTCATTTGTACTGCATGGCCTGTACCCAGTTGTTCAGCTTGCTCAACCCATTGAACATTTTCTTGGGCAAATGTTTGTTGTACGCGGTCACCACCATGACCATAAATTGTAATAATATTTTTAGCTTGTAATTGTTTTGCTGTTTGAATGACATGCCCTAATAATGGGCGACCCGCTAAAGGTTGTAGTACTTTAGGAAGCTGAGAACGCATACGCGTTCCTTTGCCAGCAGCAAGAATAATGACGGTAGTTGACATGTATAACTCTAATGATTAAGTCAAATGGATAATAATTAGTGTACAAAGAGCAGCCCATACACCGGCAATAATATCGTCAAGCATAATACCAAAACCACCATGCACTTGACGATCAATAACACGTATAGGCCAAGGTTTCCAAACATCGAAAATTCGAAATAATATGAAGCCGACGATTACCCACATCCAGCTCATTTGTTGTAAATAAATGAGAGGAAGAAAGGTAATAGATTGCCCTGCAAATTCATCCCACACAATTCGACCATCATCGTGTACATCTATGACTTTTGCAGTTTGCCCACAGATATAAATCCCGACCAATGACATGATAATCATCGCGATTAAGCTTAAGTTAAATCCAAGCGATAACCAGATCGGAACGAAGAGTAGGGCAAAGGCAGAGCCAAAAGTACCAGGTGCTTTAGGTGCGAGACCAGATCCAAAACCAACTCCACAGAAAACAATACAGCGGTTAAACCAAGACATATCTTTAAAATGAATGGGAGGCTTATGCAAAGTGTTGGTATCCATGAATTTGCAATGGGTAATCTGCACCCAAATGCTTAAAAGTTAGTTTTGTTTGCTCAATGATCTGTCCAATCATTGTAATCTTAACGTCTAGTTGTTTTTGCAAAAGTTTTTCATAATTTTGCGGTGTTATTGTAAAACATAATTCGTAGTCATCACCACCAGCTAGAGCATATTGCCAACGCTGTTGCTCTTCGAGTTGCTGTAGTGTTGAATCAATCGGTAACTTTTCTAAAAATAATCGAGCACCGACGTGTGAGGCTTTTAAAATATGGCCTAAATCTTGGGCTAATCCATCAGAAATATCAATCATGCTAGAAGCAAGACCTTTTAGCTGTTGTCCAAGCTGGCAACGTGGTGTTGGGTAGTCTAGTCTTTGTTGTAAGGGGTGTCCTAGGTGTTGTAAACCATAGGCTGCATCTCCAACTTGGCCGCTCACACAAACATAGTCACCGACTTTTGCGCCTGAACGTAACACAGCTTGTCCGGTTTCAATCCAGCCCATGGCCGTGACGGTAATGGTGAGATGTGGACCTTGAGTCGTATCTCCACCAATGAGAGCAACACCAAATTGATTACAGCAGTCATGAATTCCCTGACTGAATCCTTCAAGCCATTCATGGTCAATAGTAGGTAAGCTTAACGCAAGTAAAATACTATGAGGTTTAGCACCCATGGCAGCAATATCTGAAAGATTGACAGCTACACTTTTCCAGCCAATTGCATGGGGAGAGGTATCAAGAGGGAAGTGACGACCAGCAACTAGTGTATCTGCACAGATCACCAATTGTTGATTTGTTGGAGGGGTGACTAAGGCTGAGTCATCTCCAATACCTAAGGTGACATCTGTATAAGATTGTCTGTTAAAGTATTGGTCAATAATAGAAAACTCAGCCATATCAACTTCAAACCTATTAGTTTGCTTGTTGTTTTTCAGCACTACGTAGTGTTGAACTTAAACGATCTAAAACGCCATTAATGTATTTATGGCTATCTGCTCCACCAAAGTGTTTGGCGAGTTCAATGGCTTCATCAAGAACTACACGATAAGGTACTTCTAAATGATCACGTAATTCATAAGCCCCTAAACGTAAGGTTGCGAGCTCTACACCATCAAGTGCATCAAGTTCGCGGTCAAGTACCGGAATCAACAATGCATCAAGATCTTCGCGCTGTGCAATCACTTGCGTTAACAGTTCGTGATAGTAGTTTAAGTCGACCTTGTGCATGGCATTTTCAGCACGTGTACGTGCTTCAATTTCGTGTACAGGGTTGTGACTCATTTGCCACTCATAAATACCTTGTACAGCAAAACGACGTGCTTTGCGTTTTGCTGCATAAACGGCTTGCAGTGTTTGAGACATGCTTTAAATTGCCTTTAATAAATTAACCATTTCAATTGCAGTTAAAGCAGCTTCGCTACCTTTATTACCTGCTTTTGTGCCTGAGCGTTCGATGGCTTGCTCAATGCTATCAGTAGTTAATACACCATTGATGACAGGCAAGCTGCTTTCTAACGCAACTACACCTAAACCTTTTGCACATTCACCAGCAACGAAGTCAAAGTGTGGTGTGCTACCACGAATAACTGCGCCAAGTGCGATGATGGCATCAAACTGGTTTGATGTAGCTAATTTTTTAGCAACAATCGGGAGTTCCCATGCGCCAGGAGCATGAATAACAGTAATGTTATCTTCATTTACGCCATGACGTTTTAATGTGTCGATTGCACCATCCAATAAGTGTTCAACAACAAAACTGTTGAAACGACCCACTAAAATCGCATAACGACCTTCGCTTGCGAGATGTAATAAACCTTCAATACGGCGAATTGCCATAGCAACCTCGATTATTTCGTTGTGATTTGATCAGCAGTGACATATTCCACTACTTCTAAATTAAAGCCAGATAAGGCATTGAAACGTAATGGTGAGCTAAGAAGCTTCATTTTTTCAACACCTAAGTCACGCAAAATTTGAGCGCCTACACCAATGGTTTGATATTGATGTGAAAGTGCTGCATTGGATTTCACCGGTTTTGGCTTATTTAAATCATCCAACGCTGGTCCCAAGTCTTGCAAATGATCTTGCCCGATCCAGACTAAAACACCGCGATCACTCGCTGCAATTGTCTGTAGTGCACGGTCTAAATTCCACGCAGGTTCACCATCAGCCTTATTTAGCTTAAGCAAATCACGAATTGGACTGAAACCATGTACACGTACTGTTGTAACACCTTCTTTTGGCTCGCCTTTGACTAAAGCCAAATGGATGTCCGGGTTACCAATCTCACGATAACGATAGAGTTCAAATGAACCATATTCTGTTTGAATGGTTTTTTGATCCAGGCGTTCAACCGTTTGCTCATTGGTCATGCGGTAGTGAATCAAGTCCGCAATTGTACCAATTTTTAAGCCATGCTTCTCGGCAAAAATTTCTAAATCTGCACGGCGTGCCATTGTGCCATCTTCATTGATGATTTCACAAATAACAGAAGCTGGTTCAAGACCCGCTAAGCGTGTTAAATCACAGCCCGCTTCGGTATGACCTGCACGATGTAGTACACCGCCTGGTTGTGCCATTAATGGGAAAATATGGCCTGGTTGTACAATATCACTTGGCTTTGCATGCGCTGCGACAGCAGCTTGAATTGTATGTGCACGCTCTGCTGCTGAAATACCAGTCGTAATACCTTCAGCGGCTTCGATTGATAAAGTAAAATTTGTACTATGCTGAGCACCATTTTGGTCAACCATCAATGGAAGGTTTAACTGCTTACAGCGCTCACGGCTTAACGTTAGGCAAACTAGACCACGTGCATGGGTAATCATGAAGTTAATATCTTCAGGACGAACATGCGTTGCTGCAATGACAAGATCACCTTCATTTTCGCGATCTTCGTCATCCATCAAGATAACCATTTTGCCTGCACGAATATCGGCGACAAGATCTTCAACACGACTCAGCGGCATTCGCTTTCACCTTTTTTTGTCGTAAGACAATTTCTATTTAATAAATTTTGCATAGTTTACGCTGTTTAGAGAATTTTGCCTATGATTCTGATTTATCCAAATTTGCTACTCTAAAGAATAGATCCAGCTTTATTTATACAAATAAATCATAAGAAAATGGAATAATTTAAAATAAAAACGATGAATTTAAATAAAAAAAACCTAGCCAAAAGGCTAGGTTCTGATGTGCACACTTACTTTTTATGAAGCTGCACTGCTTGGGCTATCATTTTGTGGGATTGATTTTTTTCCCATCAAAATCTCCGTCCGGATATTTTGAGCAAGTTCAGCACACTCTGCATTCATGCCATTAATCATAAAGGCATGACGAGTCATGACATTACTTGGGTTTGGCATTGCAACAAGTTGATAGCTGTCTTGAATTGCCTTGAGTTGATCATTCTCAAGATATAAAGCAGATTCTTTTGCATGGAGATGTTGTGCTAAACGTTGAGCAGCCTCTTGCGCATCAATTTGCATAGCTTCTACAGCATTACAAGTTGCACTACGAGTTTGCAAAGCAAAGCGTTTATCTTCGCGGTAACGTTTATATAAAACGTCAGAAAGCAACTGGAATACGGTTCCAACCATAAGCAGACACTCTACAGCGTGAGTATGCGAAGTTGAAATCGCAAGTGTAGCGCCTTCAGCATTAAATTCATTTACGACTTCAATGTCCGATAACTTTAATTGGTAATGCTTCACGCACAACTCGATACTCTTGTTTAAAAAAAGCTGACAGAGTTTAAAGTACGGGACCGATACCGATTGGTTAACACTGCTTAATAACTGTTTAGGATCATAAAACTGAATGTTAAGTGCCAACACATGTTGGTTATTAGAATCTGAAGTTTTCTCTGGTTGTGGGCGAACCGATGGTTTACCTTTCGCTTGCTGCTGAGCTTGGGCAACTAAAGTCACCGTATTTTGTTTTTCGATTGCAAGCGCCTGAGTTAACTGCTGAATTTCATGTTTTAAACGATTTTCTTCATTAATACGTGCCAAATATTCAGTACGGGTTGGACGAGCAATCGCGCGATAGGCAAGCCATAATAAAACATGCAAAAACAGAGAAGCTAAGATTGCCAGCCATTGAGTACGCAGAATTTCCCCAATACTTGGCTGAATAAGCGTAATTTCAATAGAGCCCACTTTCTTTTCATTTTGCAGCGCATCGCGAGCAAAAATCTCACCTTGGCGAGTTTTTGAAATTCCGCTTGTTGCCAGCACTTGTTTATTGGCATCAAGAATGCGAATAGACGCAACGCTTGGATTGGTCGCATAGCGATTGGCAATCAGAGCTAAAGATACCGTATTTGCCGGTTCTAGCTCGGATAAGCTGTCTGCAACGAGCTGACTGGTCATGAGCTGACCTTGACTCGCACGGTTTTCATTTAGCTGGTGTGTCGTTGCAATCACCAATAAAAAGGTATGCAATGCAAAACTAACGATCAGTAGGCTAGCAAATAGCCCTTGTCTAGGCGCAATCAAGTTAAACTTCCAAGGCAATTATATTGAAATTCGATTATGATTCTTACAATAGTTGTCACTCAGACTAGAGTCAATTCATGCGAGAAATCATTCTTATATCCTTTTTAGGACCAGACCAACCAAACCAGTTTACCCGATTAATGCAAGTACTATCCGTACATTCATTGCAAATACTGGATGTAGGTCAGGCTGTTATTCATAATCAACTTACATTGGGCATTGTGGTCGCGTCTGATAATGAAACTGCGACCGCATTGGCAATGAAAGAAATTCTGATTTTAGCACATGATATTGGCTTAACAGTGCGCTTTAAACCAATCACAGGCGCAGAATACGATCAATGGGTAAGTGAAGGCGGCCGTACTCGTTATATCGTCACGGCTTTAGCACCTGAACTTACTGCTGCACACTTACAAGCAGTTACACAAATTGTGTCTAGCCAAGGCTTTAACATTGAAACGGTAACCCGTTTATCAGGCCGTGTCGACTTTGAAAAGGATAGCGCATTCCCACGTCGTGCATGTGTACAGTTTGGTTTAAGTAGTGGTCCAACTTTAGACGCACAAGCCATGCGTGCAGCATGTTTACTTCTTTCAAGCGAATTAAACATTGATGTTGCTGTTCAAGAAGACAACGCTTATCGACGTAACCGTCGTTTAGTTTGTTTTGATATGGACTCAACATTAATTGAACAAGAAGTTATTGATGAGCTGGCGATTGAAGCAGGGGTGGGTGCACAAGTTGCTGAAATTACTGAAAGAGCGATGCAAGGTGAACTTGATTTTCAGCAAAGCTTCCGTGCTCGTGTTGCATTATTAAAAGGACTGGATGCTGCTGTTTTACCTAAAATTGCAGAGCGTTTAACTATTACAGAAGGTGCTGAACGTCTTATCTCGACCTTGAAAGCACTAGGTTATAAAACGGCAATTTTATCGGGTGGATTCCAATATTTTGCTGAATATCTACAAGGTAAACTTGGTATCGATGAAGTTCATGCCAACATTTTAGATGTACAAGATGGCTTTGTAACGGGTGAAGTTAAAGGTGCGATTGTTGATGGCGCCCGTAAAGCTGAGCTATTACGTGAACTTGCAAATAAAATGGATATTTCTTTAGAACAAGCCATGGCGGTAGGCGATGGTGCGAATGATTTGCCAATGCTTGCGATTGCAGGGCTTGGTGTGGCTTATCGTGCTAAACCTTTAGTTCGTCAAAATGCAAATCAGGCTATTTCAAGTGTCGGCTTGGATGGAGTGCTGTATTTACTTGGTATGCATGACAAAGATTTAAACCGTGCTTAATCTATAGGGCTAAGCTTTAAGCGCTACTTCAGAGTAGCGCTTTTTTTATGCAGAATAGTTATAAAATCAAGGATGTTATGCTCAAATCGTGCACAGAAAAAAGGCAATAAAAAAATCTGAAAAAAACTTATTTTGGGCCTTAAAAACAACATATTTTTTTGTAATGACACGCCAGAATTGATGCCATATAGGGAATCGAACTTTTTGAAATTTACAAAAATGTAATGACAAAAGAATGTTGCGACAAAGTATGTCGCATTAAGAAAAGACGGGTCTTTTTTTCTAAAAAAAAACATCCATAATGCATCCTAAGCTTCAATACAAATTATGAATTAAAGTTGTTTTTAGAATGAGGTCGGGTTTTTAAGACCGAATGTTTTTAGACGTTTTCATTAAGACGGAGGTTTCTATGGTAACAGCGAATTTTGCCGCTATCGCCGGATTCAGCTTGATCGCTGTCGCGCTTGTTGCTGTTTTCTTTTCTCCTTACCGTCGTTGGCTTGGTTTTATGCTTGCAGGGATGTTCTTTTGGGGGCTATTGGAAGTGGTCCGTTTTGGAGTTCAAGTCACTTTTGAAATGCCAGTCACATATAGTTATTTAACTGCACTAAGTCTAGCGATGGTAATAGTTACATTTATTTTGTTACGTGAGGATAAACAGGCACAAAAGGCTTTGGCAAATCGCCAATATATAGAACATACGCCAGTATATGAAGATGATCAGCAGCAATGTTCTAGCCGATAATTAAATTGTTATCTAACGGTAAAGAGGTATGCATAGCATGCCTCTTTTATTTACGAAACGTGATTTTTATTATACAAAGCATTTATTAAAAAATAGCCAGTTATGCTAGGATAGATGGGTCTGTTGACGTTTCATCTAGATTGCGTTGCCAGCTAAAAATTATCAGTTGATGCACAAAACACACGCAATGGTATGTCCTTGCTAAGTTTTGCTCTACAGTTTTCATAAAAATACAATAGGCGTGAATGTTCATGAAACTTTCTTCTATACCTGTAGTCAAATTACCTCTCGTTGATGTCAGTACAGACCCGTTAGATTTATTGGTAGCAGGTTTAGTGCTGCGTATGAAGCAATTGGCACGTACTAGCCCTAAGTTTATTGAATTGATTCATGACCGCGCATTTCGTATTCAGATCGGTACGGATTTAGGTGTTGCACGTCAGATCATTATTAATAATGGACAGATTGACACTGTTGCAGGCGCACCTGAAAAAGCTGATTTTATCTTGCAGTTTGCAGATAGCGAACAGGGCGTAAAAACTTTGATTAAAGGTGACCCAACAGCATTTATGACGGGTATGCAAAACGGCAGTATTAAAATGGAAGGCGACTTCAGCCTACTTGTTTGGTTTAACCAAGTGGCTAGACTCATTCCACCTAAGTTGCCAAAACCAGTTAAAGATAAAGTACGTCAGGCACGTGCTTTTATTAAAGAGAAAACTGGTCGTTAATCGCCAGATATAAAAAAACTCCCGTTCGGGAGTTTTTTTATATCTAAGCTTCGACTTCCAAATTAAACGTAACTGGACCATCGTTAATTAAATGTACTTTCATATCAGCTGCAAAAATACCGGTTTGAACTTTTTCAAATTGTGAATGTGTATATTCAACCAGCTGTTCATATAACGCTTTGGCATCCGCTGGTGACATGGCTGGACCAAAATCTGGACGTAAACCTTTTTGAGTTTGGGCCATCAGAGTAAATTGTGAAACAAGCAGGATTCCACCATTTGCTTGAGAGACATTCCAGCCCATTTTGCCCTGTTCGTCATCAAAGATACGATATTTCAAAATCTTATCAATAAGCTTTTGGCCAATTGCTAAAGTGTCATCTCGGCCGATACCTAAAAAAACCAGTAGTCCATGTTGGATTTCACCAGTCGTCTCACCGTCAACCACCACTTTGGCTTCAAGAACTCGTTGTATTAAAGCACGCATAGTTAAAGCAAATTTCTGCAATTAATTGAATTGGTTTAGTTTAGCAGAATTTAAATTAAATGATTTTTAAAAGGAAATTTCATGGAATTGCAACAATGGTCTAAAAGCCCGCAATTCATTTATAAAAATATGCTTTAATGCTAAGAAGCAAGCGAATAATCATTGACTATGTCTCCAATTATCCATTCTTTACTAGATACAGACTTGTACAAATTTACGATGTTACAAGTGGTTTTGCATAAATTTCCGCAAACCCATAGTGTCTATCATTTCCGCTGTAGAAATTTAGAAGATACTGTCTATCCACTAGTAGATATTTTGGATGACTTAAACGAGCAACTCGACCATTTATGTAATCTCAAATATAAAGAAGACGAGCTTCAATATTTGCGTAAATTACGCTTTATTAAAAGTGACTTTGTTGATTATTTAGAATTATTCCAACTGAAACGACGCTTTATTAAAGCCAGTATTGATGCCAAAGGCCGATTAGATATTCATATTGAAGGTCCAATGGTCCAAGCCATGATGTTTGAAATTTTTGTATTGGCAATTGTAAATGAACTTTATTTTAGCCGTATTAAAACCGACGATGTATGGGCTGAGGGGGAACGCCGTTTACAAGCAAAGCTTGAATTGATTCAGCAATATGAAAAAACTCAAAAACCGAATGACCCGCCATTTTTAGTCTCTGATTTTGGTACACGTCGCCGTTATAGCTTCGTTTGGCAAAAGCATGTTGTGGCAGCCTTTCATAAAACGGTGCCAAATGTATTCCGTGGTACAAGTAATGTCCTGCTTGCTAAAGAGCTAAACATTACGCCAATTGGAACCATGGCCCATGAGTTTTTACAGGCTTTTCAGGCGCTTGATGTCCGTCTGCGTGATTTCCAGAAAGCTGCTTTAGAAACGTGGGTACAAGAGTACCGTGGCGATTTAGGAATTGCCCTAACCGATGTTGTGGGCATGGATGCTTTTCTAAGAGATTTTGATCTGTATTTCGCCAAACTATTTGACGGCTTACGTCATGACAGTGGTGATCCCTATGAATGGGGCGATAAGGCCTATGCGCATTATCGTAAATTAAAAATTGACACCAAAACTAAAATGCTAACTTTTAGCGACGGTCTTAATTTGCCAAAAGCATGGGAATTGCACCAATATTTCAAAGATCGTTTTCAGGTAAGTTTCGGTATTGGGACTAATTTGACCAATGACATGGGACAAAAACCACTCAATATTGTGTTGAAACTGGTTGAGTGCAATGGACAGTCTGTTGCGAAAATTTCAGATAGTCCCGGTAAAACCATGACTGATAACGATACTTTCTTGGCTTATTTACGTCAGGTTTTTGAAATTGAAGAACTTGAAGAAGTCGTTTAAGTAAAAAGTGGGCTCGCTACTTTATATTTTTAAAAGTAAGAATGCTGATATCTGATTTTCTGCTAAAGAGTTGCAGAAAATCAGAGTTTGATAGATATATGCTTATGCTAATATGAAATTAAGCTGGTATAAAAAGAAACCATGACAATGACACTCCCTGATTTTAAACTCGATTTATTAATAGAAGCAGAAGAATTGGTACCTTATTTAGGCAATGAATATATTCGCATTGTAGATTTGAGCCGTGCTTCTGTTTATGAGCAACTCCATATCCCGCACGCAATTCACTTAAAGCCTAAATGGTTAGTGGCTCAACAAGAAGAAGCCACTGGCATTTTGCCAGATGAAGCTGGTTTACAAGCGCTTATTGAAAAATTGAATATTTCGCCAAATCATCATGTGGTGGTCTATGATGACGAAGGTGGAGCATGGGCTGGACGTTTAATCTGGAATTTGCATTGCTTAGGATTTACCCGCACCAGTTTAATTAATGGCGGTATTCATGCGTGGTTAGGGGCTGGACTGCCAACTACAACCGAAATTGAAAAACTTCCGAGAGTTGATGATTTAATCCAAATTGATTTATCGCATGCTGCTCAGTTTCGAGTGAACTACGAAGAACTACGAAAACAAGTCGAACAAGAAAATGTTCAATTGTGGGATTGCCGGACAAGTGATGAATATAGTGGTGTCCGTTTAGCAGCGCGACGCGGCGGTCACATTCCAAATGCCCTCCATTTTGAATGGAGTACTGCACTTAATCGTCAAAATCATCTAAAATTGCATCCGCTTGAACGCACGCGGCAGCGCCTTGAACAACTGGGGTTTGATTTAAAACAGCCTGTAGTTGTGTACTGCCAGTCACATCACCGTTCCGGTTTAGCCTATATTTTGGCTAGGCTCTTGGGCTGGGAAGCAAAAGCCTATGATGGTGCGTGGAGTGAATGGGGCAATCGCCTCGATAGTCCTATTATTACTGGAGAATCACCGTCGTGAGTTTCACATCTCGATTAAAAAAAGAATTATTTATTAAGGCGCAAAACCTTGTACCACAGCATCAATTGAGCCGTGTGGTAGGTAAAGTTGCTGCGAGCGAAAATCCAGTTGTGAAAACTGCTGTTATTCATGCATTTAAAACCAAATATGGGATTGATTTGTCGATTGCTGAACAAGGCAATGCACTGAAATATAAATCTTTTAATGAATTTTTTACTCGTGCTTTGAAAGAAGGTGTACGTCTGGTTGACGAAAATACAGACAGTATTGTATCACCTGCCGATGGTGCAATTTCTCAGATTGGTAAAATTACTGCGGGTGAAGTATTTCAAGCAAAAGGTCAAAGCTTCTCTGTAGAGAAATTAATTGGTGACCCACAACTTGCTCAACCGTTTCAAGACGGTGAGTTCGCGACAGTCTATTTATCTCCACGTGATTACCACCGTGTTCACATGCCATTTGCAGGTACATTAACTGAAACGTTATATGTACCGGGTGAGCTATTTTCAGTAAATCAGGTGACTGCTGAAAATGTACCGGGACTATTTGCTCGTAATGAACGCATGGTGTGTTTATTTGATACGGAACTTGGCCGTATGGCTGTTGTTTTAGTAGGTGCAATGATTGTTGCTGGTATTGAAACTGTAGCGACAGGTAAAGTGAAACCTTCAGGTCGTATCGAATTACAGCATCATCATTTGAAGCTGGAAAAAGGTGCCGAGCTTGGACGTTTTTATTTAGGTTCTACTGCCGTTATTTTATTTGAAAAAGATAAGATCGAGTGGGAACAACGTTTTAAAGCTGAGTCTGTTGTTGTGATGGGCGAGCGTATGGGGCATACAGTTTAGTAAGTTATATAAGCCTTATAAAACAAGTAAACCCTGAGTTTAATTATTCAGGGTTTATTTTTTTGATTTAAACTATATAAAAACACAATATACTATGTTGTTTGGAATTATATTATATAGAAATATAATTATTATTAAGTGATCTAAATTAGTACATTATATGAAGTAGGCCATTCATATGTGGTTAAAGTGAGTAAAAATATTAATATAATTAAAATTTTATAAATAAAAAGAGAAATAAATATTCAAGTTAGACTTAAGTCTTAATTTTTAATTTATTTAAAGATAAGTTATTAAATATAAAAAATTATTTAACTTTTAGAACAGCGAATAACTTTTTTTACATACTACACAAATACAGCTTTGGCACACTGCTTGCTAACTATTCAGGACCTTACTGTAATTTTCATATTTTTTAGGTTCTAAAATCATGTTAAAAGTTAAACGCCTGACAGCTTCGGTTTTATCTGTACTTTGTATTTCACTCAGCCATGCCAATGATTTTAAAGTTTTAAATCAAATTTCAAAACAGCCTACTCAACTTCAAACTGGCGAATATAAAGGCAATTATTACGTTCCATCTACTTTAAATACCATTACATGGGGCTATTTACCGAATCGGGATGCCAAACCCGTACTTACTGTTCCATCAGGTAGTGTTGTGACATTTGATACGGTTTCTCATGAAGGTTTGCTTGAAGACCAAGGACGTAATGCTGAAAAGTTCTTTAAATCGAAGGGCGTAAATTCTAATGAAATATTGGAAGATGCAAAAACAATTACACAGTCAAATTTAAAGCATGATTTTCATAAAGATGGACCACATATTGTGACTGGCCCTGTTGCAATTGAAGGTGCACAGCCCGGTGATATTTTGAAGGTTGAAGTACTTAAAGTTGAGCCACGTGTTCCTTATGGTGTTATTTCAAATCGGCATGGTAAGGGTGCTTTAGTCGGAGAATTTCCTAAAAAAGAAAAGCAAGAAAATGCATCAGCTGAGCATCCTGAACGTTATGGAAATGTATCGATTTTCACACCAATTGAAAAAAATGCTAAAGGTGAATACGAAGGTGTATTAAAAACAGAATCGGGTAAATCAATACGTTTTCCACTGTATCCTTTTATGGGAATTATGGGCGTAGCAGCAAATACTTCTGAACCTGTTCATTCTGTACCACCTGCAATGTATGGCGGAAATATTGATATTAATGAACTAGGTGCAGGTTCAACAGCCTATTATCCTGTTCAGGTCAAAGGCGCGTTATTTTATACGGGTGATAGTCATTTCGCGCAAGGGGATGGTGAAGTAGCATTAACTGCATTAGAAGCTTCAGCACGTGCGACGCTAAAATTTACCTTGCTCAAGGCGGGTAAAGATAAAATACCGGGTAAAGAGTTAACACAACCTTTAGCTGAAAATGCTGAGTTTTGGATTACGCCGGGACTTGATGAAGATCTGGATGAAGCAATGAAAAAATCTACACGAGAAGCTATTCGTTTCTTAAACCAAGAATACGGCATTGATGAAGCAATAGCGTATGCGTATTTAAGTGCCGCAACTGATTTTGAAGTTTCACAAGTTGTAGATAAAACAAAAGGTATTCATGCAAAAATCCGAAAAGCTGATTTTAAAGAGTTTGAGAGTAAATAATTAAGTGAACTAAGCTTGGTATTTAAAATATTAAATACCAAGTTAAATTCATTTCAACTATTAATAAGTTTTAAATATTTTATAATTGAGTATAATAAATATCGCACATATTTATTAGTATAAAATCTAATGCACTCACTTCCGAACGGTCTACTTTATATTGCTGCATTATTAACATTCTGTGCAGCATTACTTCATTTTGTTTGTGTGTTCTGGGGGGCAAATGGTTTTCGGTTTTTAGGAGCTGGAAAAAGTATTGTCCAAATGGTCGAAAGAGGGCATTGGTATCCTAATTTTACAGCTATAGCTGTCGGTTTAATCCTGACTGTATGTTCTATTTATGCCTTCCTTGCAGCAAAGGGAATACAGATATTACCTTTTACCAAACTTATTTTGTCGCTTGTCGCAGTTATATTTCTGATCCGTGGTTTTGCTTTTCCATTGTTAAAGTCAAAATTTGTCGGAAATAGTGATTTATTTTGGTATGTCAGTTCAGCCTTTTGTTTAATACTGGGTACTTTATATGCCGCAGGCGTATATTTAATTTGAAATGAATATATTTTAAGTTAAGTAGAATTAATCATTTTAAAAAATAAAAAGGGAGCTAGGCTCCCTTTTTTAACTATTTAGTCCAACCATATTTTTTGAAAATAGTATTGCCTTGCCGAGATGATAAAAACTCTACAAAACGTTTAGCTTCAGCATCTTTTAGACTATGTTTTGTTAATGCTACACCTGTATCGCGATAGACAACCAGCTCTGGTTCGATAGGTATAATTTGCCCAATGTTAGGGTTACTCACTCCCCAAATATTAAAGACTACCCAAGCATCGTAGCTACTATTTTCTTCCCAGTTTTTCTTAGCAATACCTGTATTTGCTGCATACATTGCAATATTTTTTCGAAAGGATTTGGTTAATTGAATATTTCCCGTTCTACCAGCAATATCCTCCCACATACCGACTTGACCTGCACCATGCGTAACTAAAACTTTAATGTTGGGTTTAGCTAGGTCTTTAAATCCTTTAATCTTTTTAGGGTTTCCTTTGCGCACTAAAATGGCTGAGGGACGTAAATATAAAGGTTCGACCGAGTCTTTTATAATTTGTTCAGAAAAAGCATTTTCGAAATCAGACATCATGGCCTCGGAACCACTATATATAACATCGGCATCTAATTTAGCTTGGTCAGACCATTGAGAAGTAGGACCAGATGTCACGTTGACTGCTATTCCAGTTTTACTGGTGAATTGCTTAGCTGCTTCTTTCATTGCAGGTGCTGGCCCACCAGGACCATATACTTGTATGTCTGCAAAACTATAGATTGGTAGAGAACTGAGAGTAAGGTAAAGCAGGTACTGTATAAATTTATATTGTTTTGACATTTTAATCGCTATAGTAATTAAGAAAATATCAGCATATATTTTTTATTATTTAAATGGGTTTAATTTTTGCAAAGATATTTGTAATGTATTTTTTAAAATATATTTTAATTAAATTTTAAATAGTTATATGTAAATGTAATTTATTTTGAGTTGAATATGAATGTGGTTTATTTTATGGTAGTTTATATTTTATAAATTGATTATTTAAAAATATATAGTGTAAATAATAGAGGAGTAATCCCTTGATTAGAAAAAGTAATTTTCTTTTTAAAATTTTATTTAGCAGTGCTTGTTTGGTGTCTGGATCTGCTATGGCTGCTCCAATTACAGATTTGAATAAGCAAATTGTGAGCGAAAAACCGGGTTCAATATTGTCTCTAGAACAGCAAGATGTGACGGATTTATTTCCTCATGCAGATCAGCGCTTGTTGGTAAATTATCGTAGTCGAGGTATTCAGGGCGAACCTATTGTTGCATCGGCTTTTATTTTATTACCGAAAGGAACACCACCAAAAAAAGGCTGGCCGATACTTGCTTGGGCACATGGCACGACTGGAGTTGCTGATACCTGCGCGCCTTCTGGTGATTATGTTGATGGGCCAGTTCATTCATATCAAGAAGTTGCTTCCAAAGCTTTAGATGGTTGGCTTGCACGTGGCTACGCAGTTGTTGCACCTGATTATCAAGGTTTAGGTACATTAGGCGCGCATCCCTATATGAATGCAAAGAGCCAACTGCATACGATGGTTGATGCAGTGCGTGCATTACATTTGCTTAAGCCCAAAAGTTTTAATAAACAGTGGTTAGTAATGGGACACAGTCAAGGCGGGGCTGCGGCAATTGCAGTATCTGCCTATGGTCAAAAAGATGCGCCCGAACTCGATTTGAAAGGCGCGATAGCCCTTGCACCAGGTGGCTATCAATATGAAGGTATTGCAGAATATGTGCAGAGTCATCCAAACCCAGAACCTAGCGTGGCTGCTTTCTTCCCGATTGTGCTATTAGGAGCACAAGCAGCAGAGCCAAGTATTGTTCCTGAAAATTTAGTCAGTCCAGAAATGAACGCGGTGCTCACTCAAGCGCGCAGCCGCTGTTTATCTGAACTTCAATCTGATTTAAAGAAATCTCCTTCTAGCATATTTCGACCTAACGCTGATTTAAAACCTCTCTTGGCTTATCTAAAACAACAGTCCATTGAAAATATGGTGCCTACCGTACCATTAATGATTGTTCAGGGTTCTAAAGATCATTTAGTTGATCCTAGAGGGACATCTGCCTATTACCAGCAGTTATGTAAATTAAAAAAACCAGCCATCTATCAAACGATTGATGGCGGAGATCATCGTGATGCATTGCGTCAGAGTAATACTTTTGCCACTAACTTTTTAAATGTAATAGAGAAAAATCAAAGTAATTCGTATTGCTCGACTTCTAGGTAAATGGTTTTAAATGCTACAAAAAAGCCGACTTTTCATGAGTCGGCTTTTATATTTGAAGGGGGGATTTTAGGTCATGTTATAGAGTCTTTCTTTAGGGAAAACTGCTGTAAAAGTGGAACCTTCATTTTCTTTAGATTGCACATCTAAATAAGCGCCATGCTGCATCAATACGTGTTTTACAATCGCTAAACCTAAACCTGTACCACCTGTTTGGCGACTACGGTCACTGTCTACGCGATAGAAGCGTTCAGTCAGGCGTGGTAAATGTTTTGGATTAATTCCAATGCCTGTGTCTTGTACACTAAAGTAAGCATGTTCACCGTCGTCATGCCAGCCAATCGTAATGGTTCCGCCTTTTGGGGTGTATTTGATGGCGTTAGTAATTAAGTTACTAAACGCACTGGCGATTTCCATGTCAGAACCAATCAGGTCACAATGGCTATCAATATGTAAATTCAGCGTATGGCCATAATCGGCATTGTAGGCCTGAGCATCATCAAAGAGTTGATTCATTAAACTCGGCATTTCAATAATCTGATTTTTTGCAATTTTCTTATTATTTTCTAAATTCGATAACAGCAGTAAATCATTCACTAAAGCATTCATGCGCTTGGTTTGTGACTGCATCTGGTCAAATGCACGTTTCCAGCGTGGACTAATATCTTCCTGATCGGTAAAAGTCTCGATATAACCGCTGAGTACGGTTAATGGCGTACGAAGTTCATGCGAAATATTATCTACAAAGTCTTTACGCATCTGTTCAAGGTTGTGCATACGCGTAACGTCATAAGCCACCAGTAAACGACTTTCTCCACCAAATCGTGTGAGCTTAACCTGTACATATCGGTCATCATCAAAGTTGGAATGGAGTTTGATACCGTCGGGGGCCTGGTCAATATTGTTAAAATATTCAATAAAACTAGGCTGGCGTAAAATCGTTAATAAATTTCGGCCACGATCAAGAGGACTAATGCCTAATAAGCGTTCAGCAGCAGGGTTCCACCATTCAATTTGATGTTGGTCATCAATCAGAACAACCGCTTCAGCAAGTGCAACTAACGAGGATTGAGCTCGGTCAATTAAACCGACCATTTCGGCCTGAACAATTCGTTCCTGACGCTGAGCACGGTAAACATTAAACAATAATGCCCCCCAAATCCCATTAAGATTTGGAGGTACGTCATAAGGCTTATTTGCAATCCAGTCATTGACCAGATATAAAGAACGCAACTGGAGTGTAAAAAAACCCACAAAAGCGATAAAAATACAGCTCCAGAAATACCCAAGGCCTAAACCGACTAAACCGGCAATAATTAGAAAAAATAATAAAAGCCGTAAATCTTGTTTGGCAAACGTCCATAAACTACTGTAACGGGAAAGCTTTTGTTCACGTACCTGTTCAGGGACGGGGTAGGGTTCATACATAAATCTTGGTTAACCTGCGGCTAAATCTGCACGTGTTGAGAAGCGGTAGCCAGTTCCGCGCACTGTCTGAACAAATCGGTCAACACCAAAAGGTTCTAAAACTTTACGCAAACGACGGATGTGCACATCGATAGTTCGATCTTCGATATATACATTACCGCCCCATACCTGATCGAGCAACTGGGCACGTGTATATGCTCGCTCTGGATGGGTCATAAAAAACGCAAGTAAGCGATATTCAGTTGGACCCATTTCTAAAATACTGTTGCCGAAGCTTACGCGTTGGCTTACAGGATCAAGAATTAAACCATTGGCGTCAATCATTTTTTCGCCACTTAATGCATTTGCACGACGTAAGACTGCTTTAATACGTGAAACCAGTTCACGTGTTGAGAAAGGCTTCGTCATGTAATCATCTGCGCCAGCGTCAAGACCTTGTACTTTATGGTCTTCTTCTCCGCGAGCGGTGAGCATAATTACTGGAATTTCTGCTAAGTTCTCATCTCGTTTTAAGCGGCGACATAAATCGACACCACTTACGCCTCCAGGTAACATCCAATCGAGCAAGATAAGCGCCGGACGTTGGTCGACGATAATTTGATGAGCTTGTTTGGCATCTTCCGCCTGTAAACACTGAAAGCCTGCCATGTCCAAAGATGTATGGATCATTTCGCGAATAGGAAGCTCATCATCGACAATTAAAATATAGTCATCTTTCACAGCGCAATATCCTATAGATTTAACGGTGAACCGTTTTGTAGTTATGACAGGCTTATTACAAAGATTAATTATGACAATTTCATTGCAGAAAAGTCTATAAAATTAAAATTAGCAATAATTTGTGACAAAAGTAAGGCAAAGATGTGACCATATGATGACATGAAAGATTAAATATTATTAAAAACATTCAATAAGTTAATGCCTTAAAAGCTTAAATAGTTTTGCACATTTTAGAGTGTCAAAAAACTTTCATATTATTTTGAAACCTTGGCCAATAAAGATAAGAATACAATGCGGCATGCGGTTAAAACCTGTTCAAGAGACTGCTCAAACCCTCCCATGACCCATCGAATTGCAATTTGAGTGACATATCCATTTAAGCCAGTGGCGATTAAAGAGAGCTCATTTTCGTTGTGTTGGATTTGTGGCATGGTGAGCATGACAAAAGCCTGAATCATGCGATCAAACTGTGCAAGTGTTTCTTGAATGGTTGCCTGATTATGTAATTCTTGTACCAAAACTGCGTCAACATAGACAATGCGGGCTAACCGTGGGTCATTTTTTAATGTAGTCAGCAGTGCTCGTAAACCAGCATCTACCATTTTTTCTGGATCTGGTGTCGCTTTAATTACGGCTTGCATTAAGTTTTGCTGCAATTCTTCAATCATTTTTAAAAAAATCGTTTGGAATAAATCCTCACTTTTTTTAAATGATTCATAAAAATAACGTTCAGTCAGTTTTGCCTCTTGGCAGACATCTTTGACAGTAACTGAAAAAAAACCAAGTGTTCCATAGGTGGCAATACCGGCTTCAATCAATTTTTCTCGGCGTGCCTCTTTACGTTCTGAAAGAGATAACCCTTTGAACTGACGTTCTTTACTCACACTTTTGGTTTTCTTTTTACTGGTTGAGTCGTTTGTCGCCATAAATAAAACGTATCCTAAAGAAGGGCTTCCTAATTTATCAGTTTTTACCAAATATGCTCACTATGATAAAGCTCTCAGCAGAATTGTGCCATTCTATCTGAAATTACAGTGTACTATATTGACAATGGATATTGTCAAAATTATATTGAAGATGTCTGAATTGCACATGCAATGAACCGGTTGTGCAAATATCGAAAAACAAAGGATGGACAATGAAAAATTTTAAAAACAAAGTCGCTGCAATTACGGGCGCAGGTTCTGGCATTGGGCAACAACTCGCAATTCTTTTGGCACAACAGGGCTGCCATCTTTCGTTGAGTGATATTAATGAACAAGGGCTACAAAAAACTGTCGAGCTTTTAAAGCCGTACAACGATATTACCGTTAGCATAAAAAAGCTTGATGTTTCTGATCGTGAATCAGTAAAGCAGTGGGCTCAAGAAACTGTGCAAGATCATGGTTGTGTTAACCTGATTTTTAACAATGCTGGGGTGGCTTTAGGCTCAACTGTTGAAGGTGCAACTTACGAAGATTTAGAGTGGATCGTTGGAATTAACTTCTGGGGCGTGGTTTACGGAACTAAAGAATTCTTGCCGTTTATTAAGCAAACTCAAGATGGCCATATTATTAATATCTCAAGCTTGTTTGGTTTAACTGCTCAACCGACACAATCTGGCTATAACGCAACTAAATTTGCGGTGCGTGGTTTTACCGAATCACTCCGCCAAGAGTTAGATATTGAAAAAAGTGGTGTAAGTTCTTTGTGTGTGCACCCAGGGGGAATTCGGACCAACATTGCTAAGGCTGCAAAAATGAGTGATAGCCTGAGTACTTTAGGTATGGACCCTGCTAAATCGATTCAAAATTTTGACAAGTTACTGCGTACTCCACCCGAAGAGGCAGCACGTCAGATTTTAGAAGCGGTATTGAAAAATAAACGCCGTTTACTCATCGGTAGTGATGCAAAACTTCTTGATGTATTCCAGCGCTTATTCCCAACTGGATATCAACGCGCTTCTACCATTGTGACCAAATGGATGAAGTAATTTTAAATTAAAAAAAGCCATCAATTGATGGCTTTTTTTATAAGAATTGATTGGTTCTAAATAAGAACTTTAATCTTCTTTTTCTTCCAGATAAATTGGTAGTACAGTCCTTGAATAATACATAAACTGACAAATGCCAAGGCGTAGGCAAACCAGATACCTTTAAGTCCCCACATTGAGCTAAACCAATAAGCACATGGAATTTCAATAAATAAAATAGCAGAAATATTAATGAGCATCGGGACAGTCACAGTGCCACTTGCACGCATGATTGATGCAAAAATGGCACCTGCACCAAAAAATAAAATTGCCCAAAGCACAATAAATAAAAGTTGTTGGCCTAATACCACGACAGTTGGGTCGGTAATGAACAGAGCCATGAGGTATTTTGAAAATAGATAGCCCAGTACGATTAAAGCACCCGTAAATAAAAAGTTCATGCCTAAGGCAGTACGGGTCACACGAGATAACAAATCAGGTTTACCCGCGCCAATTGCCTGTGCTGCAAAAATTGAAGCTGCAATTGAAATAGAGATAGCAGGGAACTGAATGTAATTGAGTACCTGATTTACTGCGCCATAGGCTGCTGTAGCATGAGATCCATAGTGGTTGACCAAACCAACAATAACTAAGCCTGCCATAGAGGTGGTAATCATTTGAATGCCGGTTGGAACACCTAAGCGTAAAATGATTTTACTCAGTTCTGAATTATGACGGATATGTTGCAGAAGCTGACGATTCGGTCTAAGCGGATGCTTTTTCTTGTTCAGATAAATCGCAAGAAAAATTAATATTGCGATATAACTAATAATTGATGCTATGGCAGGTGCAATAATCCCTAGAGCAGGGAAGCCAAAATAACCTTTAAGTAGGATTGGTGTAATAATTACGCCGATGATACTGGTTAAGGCAAGAGCCAGCAAAGGCGTGGTACTGTCACCTACACCACGTAAAATTGAAGTGTAAATAATATAAACAAACAGAAGCGGGCTGCCCGCTAGCATCCATTGAACATAAGGCAAAGCGAGGTGCATGACCTTTGGATCTGTGCCTAATAACTCTAAAATATCATGGGCAAAAAACACACCGATAATCGCGGTAATTACCCCACCAATCAGTGTCATAAACAGGGTAGAACCGACCACACTTTGGACTTTCTCTATATTTTGCGCGCCCCATGCTTGCCCTACTAAAACAGTCGTACCCGTTGAAATCCCGATAATAAAAGCGAGGAGCAAGAATAAAATAGGGAAATATACAGAAACTGCTGCAATTGCATCTACTCCCATCATTTGGCCAACGAAGATGGTGTTAATGGTTCCCGACAAGTTCTGCAAAATATTGGTTGCGATCAGCGGCAACAAGAAAACAAAAAATGTTTTCCATAGATTTTGCTGATGAATTAATGACTGTCTTGGTGGCATGTGTTCTCCATCGCCCATCTCTTTGATGAGCGGGGCAGATATCCAACTTAGCATAGTTGGAGCAAATGGCTTGTAGTGTTTTTACTATGCTAAGTGACTAAATTTATTAACATTGATTCAAAATTTCTCCAGCTTTTTGCAGAGTCTCATCATTTTTAGCAAAGCAGAAACGAATTAGGCGTAAGGACTCTGGCGCGTGCTGATAGAAAACTGAAACAGGAATAGCCACAATTTTGTGTTGTTCGGCTAGAAACTGGCACATTTCAACATCGTTCAGGTCAGGCCGAATTTGGCTGTAATCGAGATTTTGAAAATAAGTGCCTTGAGAAGGCTTAAGCAAGAAACGACTATTATGGATCGCCTGATTAAAACGATCTCGTTTAGTCTGGTAAAACTGCGAAAGCTCTTGAATATGTTCTGGATGTTGCTCCATATATTGCGCTAGAGCAATCTGACAAGGTGTAGTGCCACAGAAGTTCGCATATTGATAAATTTGACGGAATAACCGCATTAACTCAGGTGAGGCGACGCAATAACCTGTTTTCCAACCCGTCACATGAAAGGTTTTTCCAAAAGAACCAATCACAAGACTACGCTCTCTGAGCTCTGGAAAATGCAATGCACTAAAGTGTTGTTGTCCATCAAAAACTAAATGTTCATAGACTTCATCGGATAAAATCACAATGTTTTTATCTTGAATCAGTTCAATAAGTTCTAACCAGTCTTGTTTATCCCAGATTGTCCCTGTCGGATTATGGGGAGTATTCACCACAATCATACGAGTTTTGTCATTAATCAAATCTTTAACGTGTTGCCAGTTCACCTTAAAGTCTGGAGCTTCAAGCGCAATATGAATCGCTTTACCACCTGCTAACTGAACAGAAGGGCCATAGCTGTCATAACTTGGGTCAAAAATAATGACTTCATCGCCCGCATTGATGCATGCTTGTATTGCACAAAAAATTGCAATGGTTGCGCCAGGAGTAATGGTAATTTGCGTTACAGGATCAAGTTGAAGTTGGTCGCGTTGCTGAAATTGTAAAGCAAGCTGTTCACGTAAAGCGAGAATACCATCACCAGGTGGATATTGGTTATGTCCAGCTAAAGTTGCCTGAGCTAAAGCTTCCAGCAGGGCAGGCGGTGCTGGAAAATCTGGAAAGCCCTGCGACAGGTTGAGTGCACCTAGTCGCTGTGCCATTGCCGTCATGGTACTGAAAATAGTAACGCCTTGCGTGGCCAATTTTGACTGAAGCTGTAGCATATTGTTCTCTTATTAAAAATATTTAAAGTTATAAAATTGATTCGATAACCGCCCGTATTACGCCTAGTGTTAAGCCGATAAATGCCCCGACTACAACGCCGTTCACACGGATCATATGCAAGTCGCCACCGACTTCGTTTTCAATTTTCCCGATCATTTCACGTGAGTCCCATTCATGAATGCGTTCACTGACATAGCGGATGATTTTGTGACTATATTGGTCCGTAAAATTCATCGCAAGACCTGTCATTTCATGATTTAAAACTTCGCGGACTTTTGCATTCTGAACGAGATTTTCACCCAACTGTTGAATAGCGGCCTGAAGGTTCATTGCGATACCAGAGTCTTTTTTCATTAAATCTTCTTTAATGGCATCACACAAAATGGTCACTGCACCACTAATAAAATTCAAGACTTGTGGACTATCTAAAAGGGCATCTTTCCCGCTGTTGAGGCGTTGACTGGCAGCACTGTCCGGTTTTGCCAGCTCAAGCATGAGAGCATGCGCTACCGTTTCAATTTCTTGGCGCCATGGGTGTTCATGGTCTGCTAGCATCGATTCTACTTTTTCAACCAGTGAATCGATTGTTCGTTGCTGAACATCAATACCAATCCAGCTTGCACCTTTTGCAAGTGACCAGACACCAAGTGCTTTAAACATTTTTCGGGTTAATTCACGGGTTTTATCTGGATTTTGTACCACCCACTCATGAGCGATATCGAGTCCGCGTTGTAAAACGTCTTGGTGAAAGTCATTTTCCAGCACGGCGCGTAACATTTCACTCGCAAGTTTGTTAACTTGTGTATTACGTACCCATTGCACACTATTGTTTTGCACAAAATTTGCAATTTGCTCTTGGCTGACAAACTCAAAAATTTTCGGCACAGTTTGCTGAATAAGCTGCACCACTTGTGTATTGTTTTGTGGACTTGCCAACCATTGACCAATTGCGAGGCTTAAGTCAGTTTTTTCTAAGCTTCGTTCTACCACTTGAGGCGAAAGAAAATTTTCCTGTACAAAACGGCCCATTGACTCTGCAATACGCGCTTTATTACGTGGAATAATTTCGGTGTGATCGCGTAGAAATTTAGGAATGGGTAATTTACCAAAGGGGTTCCGAAACAGAACTGTAATGGCATACCAGTCAGCTAATCCACCAACTACACCAGCTTCTGCTCCTAGCATCAAAATATGAATAAATTCTGTGTATTCTGGCAGAAAGCGATCGACCACCATCAGCGCAACCCACAGCACAATCACGATGATAAGCGCTAGAGTGGCAAAATATTTGCTACGTTTAAGACTGGGCACGTGGTGAACTTCTTCTGCCATGTTCATAAATTTATCCTATTCATTTTTGTTTTACTGGCGGCTCAGGCGGGGGCAACAGCTCTCCTGTCGGACTCAATCCATATTTTTGTCCGATTGATTTCAAGATCAATGTCGCATCAAAAGCGTCCTGAGGAGCCTGCTTTTGATCCCGATAACATTCAATAGTATACGACACTTGAACAGGGTCGATATTGACCACTTGTGGGTAATCATAGAACGGATCATGCCAGAAACCAGGGTAGCGACGACCGTAACCATATGGGTAAAAGCTTGGGGCAGATGGATAGACCACAGCCTGACGTGGTGGTTTCTGACTTTGATTACTTGGGTCATTTTGCACTTTAAAAAAGCGGAAACCTTTTTGTACCGTCGTTTGTGCTGATTTCACCAAGGTAATTTCTTCGGCTGCGCCATAACTCATGTTTGGGTCTGCTTGAAAGCTGATCCGAAAAGTTTGTGCATTGAGAGGATAGGCCGAGAATTGTCCGAGCTGGTCAAAGGTTCGTGGTTTACTTGGCGTTGTCGCACAGGCAGTTAAAGTTAAGGCAGTGCCTAAAGCTAAACAAAGAGAGAGATATTTCATGATGAACTCCCAGCTGAGCATTAAAAATAGATGACTCAGCGTTAAAAATTAAGAAGTTTTAAAAACTACTGTTGGGTTCTAATAAAAATTCGGTTTCCTCTGGAGTGGAGACACGTCCAAGAATCGTATTGCGATGAGGATAACGTCCAAAGCGATCTATAATCACTTTATGCTTTTTCTCAAAGCTTAAGTTAATTTCATTGCCGAGGCGTTGAAATAGTTTCAAGGCAAACTCATGAATCAGTTTTGATTCACTATGCATAAACGGCATATATAAAAAAGAGCGTTGCTCTGGATTAAGCTGTGCGTCCAATTGCAAACTAATAGCTTCTTGTGCCAACGCTAAGGCTAAGCTGTCATAGGCAAAAGATTGGGGCTGATCACGATAAATGTTGCGAGAAAACTGGTCTAGTACAATAATCTCTGCCAGACGGCCTTCAGCCGTTTTTCTCCAAGACCAGAGTTCTGCTTGAGTTGCCTGTCGATGAACGTCAGAAAAATTTTCACGAATTTTTTTGTCAAAATCATCACTTTTTGCAAACCAAAGTGAACGGTGTTCAGGTGAAAACCAGAAGTTTAAAATGTCTTGATCGTTCATGATATTGACAACTCTTTAGCAATTATTCTTCAATAAAATCACAATTCTTTCGTGTCTTAAATAACAAGATTGTGATAAAAATTGCCAAACTGGAATGATGTGAGTATATAAATAGCCGTATCATCTCACGATTTTGTATATAGTGATCTTTAATAAGCGAGCAAATGCATGAGTCAACCCACTACACCATCTCAATCAGTTATTCCTGCTTGGGTGGATTCGTCGCTACTACAAGGCATGTTACGTGGAATAGAGCGTGAAAGCCTACGTATGCAAAGTAATGGGTTCTTATCGCAAGAGTTACATCCAAAAGCATTAGGTTCGGCTTTAACACATCCGCAAATTACGACTGATTATTCAGAAGCATTGATGGAGTTTATTACTTCTCCAAAGCCAACCATTGGTGAAGCTTTGCATGAGCTCACTGATATCCATGCGATTGTGCATCGTCATCTAGAAAATGGTGAAAAACTCTGGCCGCTGTCTATGCCATGTATGTTAGACGACAATGAAGAACGGATTCGTCTAGCGCAATACGGCACTTCTAATATTGGTCGCTTTAAAACACTATATCGTCGTGGTTTGGGAATTCGATATGGTCGTCGTATGCAGACGATTTCAGGTGTGCATTACAACTTATCTTTTCCTGATACGCTTTTTGCTGAATTGCAGGCACAAGAAACAGATGAACAATTAAAATCATTAAGTTTGCAGGATTATCGCAGCCATCGTTATTTTGGCCTCATTCGTAATTTTATCCGCTTAACACCACTGGTTATGTTTTTAGTGGGAGCGAGCCCAACAGTATGCCGCTGTTTTTTAACCGGACATAAACATCAGTTGTTGCCTTTAATCAAAGGTTCATACTATTTGCCGTATGCTACAGCTTTACGTATGGGACGCTTGGGCTATCAAAACTCTGCTCAAAAAAGCTTAGGTATTCATTACAACAATTTGACTGGCTATCTGGATGGTTTACAAAAAGCCGTTCATTCTCCTTACCCACCATTTAGTCGTTTAGGGTTAAATGATGCCGCTGGTGAGCCGTTGCAAATTAATGACCATGTTTTGCAGATCGAGAATGAATATTACAGTCTAGTCCGTCCAAAACAGGTGCCTCAAGCAGGTGAAACGCCGTCTCAAGCCTTAAAAAATCGAGGGGTGGGATATGTTGAGCTACGTGCTGTTGATGTAAACCCATACTCGGCAATTGGTGTTGATGAAATAACGGCAGGCTTCCTTGAAGTGTTAGCACTTTATTGTTTGCTAAGTGACAGCCCAGAGTTGTTAGGCCCTGAGCAAGACTTGATTGAAAAGAACCAGACGGAAGTGGTAAACCGAGGTCGTGCGCCGAACGCAACCATTACAGATTCAAATGGGTCTTATCACATCGAAGATTGGGCACGTTTGCATATTGCTCAAATGCAAGATTGTGCAGAATTACTCGATCAGACTTATGCAACAGACTTATACAGTTCAGCATTGGCAGTTATGCAAGCGCGAATTGATGAAGTTGATGAAACTTTATCTGCCCATGTCATCGACGATACGCTAAAGCATGGTGGAACTTGGAGTTTTGGTAGTCACATGGCGCAATTACATGCTGAAAGTTATGAACAGCATGAGCTTAGTGTGGGCACTTTGAAACATTTTGAACAGTTGGCTGCACAATCTTTACAGCAGCAAGAACAACTTGAGCACGATACTCAGATCAGTTTTGATCAATATCTTGAACAATATCGATAATAAAACGAGGTTTTACATGCGATTAAGTTACCGTTTGGTGAGTGGACTACTTGTTTTAGCAAGTATTGTCGGCATGTCTTTTGCGTTGTATCTGGAACATGTAAAAGGTTTAGAGCCATGTCCGCTCTGTATTTTTCAACGTGTTGGCTTAATGGCAATGGGCCTTATAGCACTGATTGCATTTTTGCATAACCCAGTTTCTAACGCGGTTAAACGCTTTTATGCATTTTTGGCTGGCATCGCGATTTTATGGTCAGTAAGTGTGGCAGGACGTCATGTCTGGCTACAACATTTACCCCCAGATCAAGTACCAAGCTGTGGTCCAGGCTTAAACTATTTAGTTGATGCCTTACCAATGAAAACAGTTTTACAAGAAGTCTTGTCGGGTTCAGGTGAGTGTGCAGCAATTGACTGGGCCTTCTTAGGCCAATCTTTACCAGTTTGGTCATTGGTCTATTTTATTTTGCTATTACTAGTCTGTTTATGGCAATTGTTCCGCTTCTATCCAGTGTTTAAGACCGCTAAAAAAAGAGTTTAAATAGATTAAAAAAAGCCCAACATTGTGTTGGGCTTTTTTTATTGTTTTAGAATTAATCAAAATATAAAAAAACGAATTGAAAAAAAGAATAATGTTGTAGACAGATAGGTCTGTTTTTTATAAAGTGCAGCCGTTTTATATCCTTATGATTATAAAAAATGTTTTTTAATATCTTTAATGTTTTGGAAAAAGTAGGATTAAGTGCGCAGAAACGTGCGATCCACGTGCAATTTTCTAATGAATTGCTCAATCACCAAGTTTTTTTACAACGTATAGAAGGCCAACATCAGCTAAATGGGGGAATTGAAGCTGAGTTAATTTGCCTTTCGACGAGTACCCAAATTGCATTGAAGCAGTTTATAGGTGTTCAGGTTGCTGTTGATCAGGTTACAGATTCGGGCCAATTATTTCGAACTACAGGAATTGTGACTGAAGCCAGTTATGGCCAAAGTGATGGTGCTTTAACGCTTTATAAATTGACCTTAAAAGACACGACAAATTTATGGCATAAACGCCGTAACAGTCGTGTTTTTATGAATAAAAGTATCGTAGAAATTACCGAAGTTCTATTCAAAGAATGGCAAGAAAAAAGTCCACTTTTTGCGACAAGTTTAAGCCTAGACCTGAGTGGGTTAAGCCAGAGTTATGATACTCGTCCATTTATCATGCAGCATAATGAATCCGACTATGACTTTCTTACGCGTTTATGGCGAAGTGAAGGCGTGAGTTGGTTAGTTGATGAATCAGAACTTTTTGTTCCTCATTTTACTGCTCCGGTACAGGGCCAAAAGCTTAGATTAATTGATGATAATAACCAGTACCAAGCTTTAGCACGCCGTAGCATTCGCTATCACCGCAGTAGCGCGACAGAATATCAAGATAGTATTACGGGTTTTGTTGCGGTGCGGAGTCTGCAACCGACTGCTGTACATGTGCAACGCTGGCAGCCCGATGCCTTAGCACAAGAAGAAGGCGCTGGTTCCGTCATCACTACCCATACACATTCAGACAATTTTGATTCGGCGAGTTTAAGCCTTGAGCAAGCATGGCACATGAGTCCAGCTTGGATGCAAGATTTAAAAGGTGAGGATCAAGCTACTGCTTCAACTAGTAATCAGCTAGAGAAACTGAATCAGCAGTTCAATGAGATGTATGCCAGTCAGGCCAAATACTTCAAAGCTTATAGCAGTGTCCGCGATAGCCAAGTCGGCTATTGGTTTAATCTCCGAGAGCATCCTGAAGTTGATCAACATGAAGGGGTTGATCAAGAGTTCCTAATTATCGCTAAAAATTTCTATAACCAAAACAATTTACCAAAAGATCTACATCAGCAAGTTAGTCAGTTACTAACTCAAAGTCGATGGGACAAACATGGTGGTGATGATATTGAGCGACAAGGTAATGAGCTGACTTTAATTCGCCGTCAAATCAAAACTACACCTGAATATAATCCAGAACAGCATCGTCCGATTGCCTACCCGCAAAGAGCGAAAGTTGTGGGGCCAGAGGGAGAAACCATCCATGTCGATGAATGGGGACGCATTAAGGTCCGTTTTCTGTTTACCCGTAGTGATGATCATGGTCATGATGGTGGTGCAGGTAGCAATGACAACGATACCGACTCGGCTTGGGTCGATGTACTGACTCCGTGGGCAGGGGAAGGCTATGGCGCACGCTTCTTACCGCGTATTGGTGAAGTGGTTGTCATTGACTTCTTTGATGGCAATATTGACCGTCCATTTGTGACGGGGCGCATCCATGAAGCACAGCGTTCACCAACCAAGTTCGATGTGAAAGGACAGCTTCCTGCGACTAAAAAACTGAGTGGTATTCGTAGTCAGGAAATCAGCGGTAGTGGTTTTAACCAATTACGATTTGACGATACGACAGGGCAAATCAGTACCCAACTACAAAGTAGTCATGCAGCAACACAGCTGAATTTAGGTAATTTAAGCCATCCTAAAGAACAATCGACTAGTCAAGGTCGTGGTGAAGGCTTTGAGCTGAGAACCGATGCGTGGGGAGCTGTGCGTGCGGGCAAAGGCATGCTCATTAGTACCTATGCACAAGAGCAGGCAATTGCAGATCATTTAGAGGCTGCACAAGCACAATCCTTACTTTCACAAGGCTATGAAAGCATGAAAATGCTCAGTGAAGTTGCAGCCAAGCAACAAACTGATGCTTTGAACGTGATTAACCGGTTACCCAAATTCATCCAGTCCCTTGAGCTAAAAACCACAGGGCAGGCTTTAAATAGCACGGTAAATCTATTTAAAGAAGGGATTAATAGCGATCCTATTCATGCGTTAAAAGATTGTGGTGGTTTTATTGAAGATATTGGTGCACTAGGTGGCGATGCAAAAGGAGTTGTAGATGAATTTAATACTTTCTTTAGCGATGCTAAAGATTCGGTAGAGAATTTAAAAGCCTTTATTGAAAATGTTGAAGAACATGGTGCTGACATTATTAAAGGCAAACTCGCAAGCATTAAAGATCGAATTCATCAAAATCCATTTGAAAGTCTTAAAGAGGTCAGCAAAGTCTTAGGGAATGTCGAGACTAAAGACTTTGACTTGATGAGTGTATGCGGAACTTTTAGTAAAGGCAGTAAATTGGACGTGACACCTTCTAAAGCGTTGAGTTCTTTGCAAGGCTTTATGGAGGGTTATACCCAAGGCTTAGAAAGCAGTTCCGATACTCAACAGCAAGAACAAGGCAAAATCTTTAGACAAGCTCTTATGTTATTAGCATCACCAAATGGTATTGCTTTAACGACACCTGAAAATATTATTCTGCAAGCGTCGCAAGATATTGCCCAAAGTGCCAGTGGTTCAATTAATTTCAGCGCACAGAAAAATATTATTGGACATGCACAAGACAAAATCAGTTTGTTTGCTGCACAAAAGGGTTTTCGCGCTTATGCAGCAAAAGGAAAGCTCGAATTACAAGCGCAAGACGATGCCATTGAAGCGATTGCCAAGAAGGTCATCAAGCTTATTTCTACTGAAGAAAAAATTGAGCTTACGAGCCCAAAAGAAATTGTATTAACAGCGGGTGGATCTCAGCTCAAAATTAATGCGGATGGCGTATTTTCAACAACAGGCGGTAAGTTTGAAAGTAAAGCTGGACAGCATTTGTTTACGAGTGGAGCTAAGGTTTCTTATGAGGTTCCACAGCTTCCAAATACTGCTATGTATAGTAATAAGTTAGATGTTTATGATTTATTTTGGGAGAGCAATTTTAGTCAGTTTACTTATAAAGCTTTTATTCAAGAAACAAATTCATTTATCTCAGGAGCCTTAGATGAACATGGGCGAACTGGGAAAATTACAAAAGAAGATCCGTTTAATATAAAAGTTTTAGTTGGAAAAGAGCAAGAGCTGTGGGATGTAATTGTTGATGAATGGGATAATGAGGATTTTACTTTAGGAGTAAAAAATAATGAAAAATAAGTGTTTAGTAACCTTTATTTTATTAGACCTACTAGGGCATCCCATTAAAAATGCTAAATATCAAATAAAAAATGGTAATAATCTCATTGCTGAAGGATTAACAAATTCTAAAGGAGCGATTGTTGATATAAGTAGAGATAAAGGAGTTGTACTTGATGTTTATTTCCAAAATATTTTAAATCAGATGCAACTTATCAGCAGAGTTTGTCTTGAAAAAAGCCATGCTATCGTTAAGTTATATAGTCCATCAGTTTTAATAAAAACTCAGCTGAGAGAGAAAGGGAAAACTGGTCAATATAGTAGAAAAACATATAAAGTGAAAAAGGGTGATACTTTATTAAAAATTTCAAAAGATACGAATTGTAAAATTGAAGAAATTCAAAGAATAAATAAAATTAATGATGCAAATAAGATTTCGGAAGGACAAATACTAAAGCTACCTTTAAACAAAGGAAATAATGGAGAACCAAAGAAAATAAATAATAGTTCTAACATTAATAATGGAGTTGCTAAAAAGGATAATCATGATGATAAAGATGATCATTGGTTTGGCACATTAGCGAAAGCTCCGGATTGGGTGCCAGATATTAGTGCAGATAAGATCTATAATCATATTAAAGATCAGATTCTTAATAGTACTGCACCAGAATTAAAAAATATGAATGCTGAAAGTCAAGATACAGGGAATCCAAAACAGAATATATCTAATTATAAACCAAGTATTATTTTCCCTTTTAAAGTAAAACCTATCAATGATATTGGTGGAGAGCTATCAAATTATTATTGGGGAGCTAAACTCAATGATACTAATGCTTCAATGGCAATCTTTGGAAGAAATAGAAGTGGTAATAGAAAGCATGCGGGAAGAGATTTATATAGTAATTGTAAACCTGTCAGCAAAGCAGAAAGTGGCTTTGACGTAGTTGCTATAGCACCAGGTAAAGTAATAGCTTCGCAAGGATTCTATCTACAAACTAATCAAGTAAGTATTAGGCATAAAACTGATGATGGTAGAGAGTTTGTAATTAGGTATGGTGAATTGGATCCAGAATCAATAACATTAAAAGTGGGGGATCCCGTTAAGCAAGGCCAAATATTGGGCAAAACAGGTGTAATGAAAAATAAGAATGGACCAGTTGCTATACCTATTGCTGGAAAAACAGCACATAATGTTTCAATGCTACATTTTGAATATTTTACAGGCAATGGTTTTTCATTAGATGATGCGTCAAATCTTACAATAAAAGAACATGGACTTTATTCGAGACGTGATGATATAGCTGATCCTTTAGCAATATTGTTAGAAGGATATAGAAATAGTTTTGATTTACAGTTGCCTCAAACTACTTCTCAGAAATCAATTGGAAATAGAATACCTATAAGCAATTTAACAACAAGTGCAAATGCAAGATTATTTGTTCAAGAATGGGAAGGAAAATATTTAACTCCTGATGGGCAAGGAACATACTATTACGATGATTCTAAAGGATATTGTACAGTTGGCTGGGGGCATCTCGTAGGTCAATCATCATGTAAAGCTTTAGGTAAAAAGGCTTTAAAAGATTTTATCTCAATATCTCAGGCTAAAACTTATTTTGAAGAAGATGTTTTGAAACATGAAGCTTATGTCAAAAAAGCTATTAAAGTTCCTCTATATCAATATGAATTTGATGCTTTAGTATCGTTAGCATTCAATATCGGGAATATTGCTAGTAAAGCCCCAAATTTATGTAAGCTTATTAATGAAAGTAATTATAAAGATGGGCCTAAAGAAATGTTAGATATAAATAAAATAACTGTAAATGGAAAAAAAGTTCCAGATCTCGGTTTAACGAAAAGACGTAATAGTGAATATCAATTGTTTATTAAAGGAACGTACGATGCAAGGCATTAATCTTAATTTTCTTAGTGTGCTATTAGTCTTTAGTTTGAGTGCCTGCTCAAATGCTGCAGATTATAAGCCACAACAGTTAGATGAGAAAACAGTATATAAAAATAGTGAGCATGATCTGAATAGTACATATTCAGATATAAAAAGCTATATTAGTGATAATAAAAACGAAGTTAAGTATCTTGTTGACAATCAACGTTCTTGGTTGAAAAATAGAAATTTAAAATGTAATTTTAATGGGAAAGAAGCAAATAATGAAAATTATAAATGTCTGAGTGATTTTAATAATTCTAAAATTAAAGATTTAAGAATGTCATACCTAGACTTTGATAGTTTAGAAGGGAACTTAATAAAGCCATTTAAGTATAAAGATGGTGTTATAAAAGAGTTGGAAGTAGGTGGGTGTTATTGTAATGAAAGTACAATTAAGATTTTAAAAAATAAGATTTATATATATCAAGTTTGTGATAAAAAATTAAATGAACCACGTATATATAATATTGTTGATAAGAAAAAAGATGAATTTTCTGTAGAGTATCAAATTGATACTAATAATAATAAAGTCCCAGAATTTAATTTGGTTTTTGTCACTAATGGAAAAAATGTTTGGAATATTGTCCCTAAGGTTTTTAGAAAAGAAGACTTATTAAATTTAAATTTTAAGATTGGCTATACAACTGATGCAAATTTAAAAAATAAGAAAATTGATTGTAATGATTATGAGGAATAATTATAAATTATTGGAACTTTGATTGTATTTAATAATAGTAATATTAGCTAAAAGATAATATTGCTATTTTATTAAAATATAAAATTAAACACGGAACTTATCCTAAATGAAGAAACAACTTAAGTTTATAATTTTTATTGTTTTAATGATTGGGTCTATTGAGGTTTCATATGCAGACTTTGGTTTTATTCAAGATAAGGATGGGTACGTTAATGTACGAAGAAATTCAAGTTTGAATTCTAAAGTTATATCCAAATTAAATAATAACGAAATTGTTTCTTGTGTTATGGATGAAAGGATGAATAATTTTTGTTTAGCTAATGCAAGCAATGGTGTAACTGGATTTGTTTATAAAAATAGAATAAATAATTTTAGTGGCTTTACTTCTATTAATCTATCTCAATATTCTAGAGAAAAAGCTGTTTATACTGATAAAAATTTAATAATAGAAATATATGCAAGAAAAGCTATTTCAGATCCTAAACTTTATAAAAGTTTTAAAGGTGAATATAAGTATTTTAATGATAAAACATTCTTTGGTACTGATGGTAGTCTACCTAATAATGATTTTTTACAACTTGATAAAATTATAATTAAGGATAAAGATAAAAAAATAGAAATTGGTAAAACAGATATAGAGCAATATTTCTTCCCCAAAAAAGGTATGGATGGTGATAAGAATGAACTTGCTGACTTTAAAATATATTATTTGAATAATAATATTTATATTTTAAATACTTTTAATAATGGTGGTGCAGCAGCCTACAATATAGTTTTAAATATAAAAAATGGAAAAATAGCTACTAATAAAGCTTGAAAGGTTGAAATTTGATAATATTTCTCTTTCTTCATAAAAGCTAATTAATTAGAAAAACCCAACATAAGTTGGGCTTTTTTTACGTCTCTACAATCCCTTCTAAATCTTCGAGCGTATAGTTCGGCATATCAATAATATGGGTTTGGATACCTTCTTGCACGTAATCATTAACATGAGGATATAACCAGCGAGTGATCTGCTCGGCAACACCTGAATGATACTGAATTTCAAAGTGATTTAAGCCATAAAACACGGCTTTATGTGAATCAGGAACTTTGAGCTGAAAACGTGGATTTGGATGTTCACCCAGCGCGCTTTTAATACTTACCAAGTAGTCACCAATCACAGTAAGTGCTTTATTACGTACTTTTTCAAACTCGAGGGTGCCTGCCACTAAAAAGGTATTGATATGGGAAGGCAAAGGAGCAGGGGCGCGGTTATCATCCATCATGCCAATACGGGCATCCATATATTCCCAGTCGTCATCACGAACACTACCATGTCGTAAATCTAAAATACCGTCACTGCGAATATTGACCAGTTGACCCAGTAAACCCACAAAAGGGAAAGCCCCTAGTTTATCTTGTATGGTAAAACCAAAACGCTCTAAGACTGCACCATGATGTGGAGAGCCAATACAAACTAGATTCTCAACCATATGAATCCATTGGTACATATTTTGTTTGCCGTAAAACAGCGCACTACGGGAAACGAGTCCACCCATACTATGGCCAATCACATCAATGCTGGTAATTCTTGGGTTACGCTGTACCAGATCTTCTAATAAATTTGAGAAACTGCGTCCATTGGCTGAAATACGGCGGCCTGTATTGTAATTTAAATACAACATCGTGTTATGGTCACGCTGGGCTAATAAGCGTTCCCCAATGCCACCATAATGTGCATTTGACCAAGTCAGATGGTTCATACACAAACCATGAACTAAAATCACAATACGACCCGCAAGCTCACCTTGTTGTATAGCTCCGTAGTGATCGTATAGGACCATTGGCAAGGCGAGAGGACTGTGCTGTTTGAGTAAATAATCCCCAAAAATACCATTCAAAATTCCCACCAAAAAATGAAGACTTGGTGTCAGAGGCTTTTCATGGAGCGTTGGGAACTTTTCAATAATACGGCGTAAGCTGGGTGCTAAAAAGCAACTCCCATATTTTTGTAAGGCGCCATAAGAAAACTGATATGCCTTTTGAACTAAAGGTCTTTTTTGAAAGTTTTTAGCATTTTGAGTACTAATACCAAAAGCATTTTTTAATACTTCAATATTAATGACTTGTATTAATTCATGTACACCATTTAAGCTGGTACTGAACAGTTGAGCTAAACCCTCTAATACATCTGCCTGACTAGGTGGCGTACTATCCCATTTACAATAAGTCTCATGTAGTGGTGTTAAGCTCGGCATATCTTTTCCCCATATACGTTATAACCGACGTTTTAAGCTGTACTTTTTATAAACGGCAGTAAACGTTTCCATCTTAGTAGTTTAAATAACACATTTTTTTAAAATACTGATGAATGGTTAGTTGAGTGGTTTTTCTTGTCTGACAATTGTGCTTTTCTATACAAACTGAGAACAAAATTGTGAAATTTGTCTCAATTTAGAGGGAAATATATGAATATTATCTACCTCCATGGTTTTAATAGTAGCTCTCTTTCGATTAAAGGATTGAGCTTACGGCAGTATTGTAGCGAATTAGGAATTAAAGTGCATTTGCCAAACCTAAATAGATCTCCAGATCAGGTGGTTGAGCAAGTTTCAGAGCTTATTGAAAGTCTGGATGATGTTGCATTGGTCGGAAGTAGTTTGGGTGGTTTTTTTGCGACATATTTTGTCGCGAAATATAACATTCCGGCTGTACTGATTAACCCTGCTATGCAACCATGGAAGTTGTTTGATGAGTTGTTTCAAGTTGAAAGCATGCCCTATGTGGTCAACGATCAGTGGTCAATTGATCATGTTCAGTTACGACAGTTACAACAACTTGAACTGAAACAGCCTAAAAATGCCGACAAAATACTCGTCTTGTTGCAACAAGGCGACGAAATTTTGGATTATCGTCAAGCACAACGCTATTATAGTGCTGCAACCCCATCCTCATTGATTTTGACGGATGCTCATGGCAATCATGCTATGGAAGATTTTGAAGAAAAATTACCGTTAGTGATCGAATTCTTTGCGCACACCATCAAATAAGGAAAACGTACAACGTGACACAATATACGGCTCAATCGCTTGAAGTCCTTTCCGGTTTAGACCCTGTTCGTCGTCGTCCAGGTATGTATACCGATACGACTCGACCTAACCATTTAGCCCAAGAAGTTATTGATAATGCTGTTGATGAAGCATTAGCGGGTCATGCCGACAAAATATGTGTCACAGTTTATAAAGATGGTTCGTTATCTGTTGAAGATAATGGACGTGGTATGCCAGTTGATATTCATCCTGAGTATGGCCAAAGCGGTATCGAAATTATTCTGACCAAGCTCCATGCTGGTGGTAAATTTAGTACTGATAATTACCAGTTTTCTGGTGGTTTACACGGTGTCGGTATTTCTGTTGTTAATGCTTTATCAACACGTGTTGAGGTAGAAGTACAACGTCAGGGCAATCTTTATCAGATGGCTTTTGAGCAAGGTGAACCCGTTGCTCCTTTAACTGTGTTAGAAGGCAAAGTCCCAAAACGTGCGACAGGTACGACCGTACATTTTTGGCCCGAAACTAAATATTTCGACAGTCCGAAGTTTGCTTTAAAAGCACTCAAACATAACTTAAAAGCCAAAGCTGTTTTAGCAGCAGGCTTAAAAGTTATCTATATTGATCAAATTAATGATGAAAAAATCGAATGGCAATTTGAAAATGGGCTAGTCGACTATTTGATGGATGAATTGCAAGATCGTGAAATCTTGCCAAATCCGGCTTTTGTGAGTTATGGGCAGGCAGATCGTGCGGCATGTGAATTTGCAATTTGCTGGAATGTAGAAGGCGGCGAGCAGGTTCAAGAAAGTTATGTGAACCTGATTCCTACTGCCCAAGGCGGTACTCATGTGAACGGTTTACGTTCAGGGGTGACCGAAGCATTACGTGAGTTCTGTGAGTTACGTAACTTGTTACCGCGTAATCTGAAGCTTTCAGCAGAAGATGTCTGGGATGGCGTGAACTATATTTTATCACTCAAGTTTCAGGAACCTCAGTTCTCGGGTCAAACCAAAGAACGTTTATCAAGCCGAGAAGCGGCCAATATCGTTTTAAATATCGCTAAAGATGCTTTTTCACTTTGGCTGAACCAACATGCTGAAATTGCCATGCAATTGGCAGAAATGGCGATTTCGAAAGCGGGTCGTCGTTTAAAAGCGGCTAAAAAAGTTGAGCGTAAAAAGATTGTTTCTGGGCCTGCTTTACCGGGTAAATTGGCTGACTGTGTGGGGCAAACGCGAGAAGACAGTGAATTATTTATTGTTGAGGGTGACTCAGCAGGTGGCAGTGCTAAGCAAGCACGCAATAAAAACTTTCAGGCGATCATGCCAATTCGTGGAAAAATCTTAAATACTTGGGAAGTTTCTTCAGATGAAGTTTTGGCTTCTCAAGAAGTTCACGATATTGCGATCGCAATTGGGGTAGATCCAGGTAGCGATGATTTGTCCGAGCTACGTTATGGCAAAGTTTGTATTTTGGCCGATGCGGACTCAGATGGTTTACATATTGCGACTTTGTTATGTGCGCTGTTCGTTAAACACTTTCCTGCATTGGTTGAAGAAGGTCACCTGTTTGTAGCAATGCCACCATTATTCCGTATTGATATAGGTAAAGATGTACATTATGCCCTTGATGATGACGAGCTTGAAGTCATCTTGAAAAATGTCAAAGGCAATAGAAATCCGCAAATTACCCGATTCAAAGGACTGGGTGAGATGAACGCGATTCAGCTACGTGAAACGACCATGGACCCAAATACACGTCGTTTGGTGCAGCTTGATTTGGACGATACACATTTAACAGCAGGATTGCTTGATAAATTACTTGCTAAAAAACGTTCCGCGGACCGCAAGCAATGGCTTGAGCAAAAAGGCAATTTAGCAGATATTTCTGTCTAAAAAATCTATTAAAAAAGTCCCCGCCAGTTGAACGGGGATTTTTTATGTAAACTTAAATTGTTGGAAATCACCACAACGGTTTCTACTATTGGTTTTTAGACATCAAACTTAAATAGACAGATCTATATATTTAAGTTTAGACAGTAATTTTTATAGCGTGTGGAAATTGAAAAACATCACAATTTGCTCCGCCTCCAATTCGGTCTACTACTGCAAAATCACTCGGTGCTTCAAAGGTAAGTAGCGGATGATGCCACGTACCTGCGCGGTAATTAATGCTTTGCTTTCCATCCGAAATAAATGCACATAGCTTTGAAATATCGGGAATATTCTCGTCCAAAGCGGGTGCTACAATAATTAAAAACTTTTGTTGTTGTAAGGGGATAAATGCTTGAGAACCTTTTGGATGACGCTCAAGCATCGAAATTTCCAGAGGTAACACGCTGGCCTTAATATTCCGAAAAATACTGATCCCCGTTTTTGCTTCACCTTCAATTTCGGTTTCAACGAGCGCGTGGTAGCGCTCGGTGTGGGCATCATTAATATGAAAAAAGTCATGCCCGTCACAACAAATGACTTCTCCGAAGGGCTGAAAGCTCTCAATTGTTAAGGGTTGAATTTGGACACTATTCATGATCATGACTTGGCAATTTTTCCCCATAAACGTACACGGCTAATGCCGCCATCTGGAATCATGTTAATACGAATATGAGAGATTTTTTCATGCTGCAAAATTTCATTCACATATTCATGAATATGGTCCATTTGCATAGGTTGAGCTTCAAGTAAATAAGACCAGAACATACTCTGTGGAATTAATTGTGCATCTGTTGCATTTTCAAGATAAACCGCCTGAATGGAGACTTGGGCAGGAAAGTTTCCTTTAAAGTGAGCCGTATCAATTTCAAGCTTCTCAATTTTCCCGCTTTTACCCAATGCAAGAATACACCAGTCATAACCCGGTGCTCGGCGGCGTTTGGTTTCCCATCCATCACCCATATTGACTCCACGGCCGGGATTAAGCAAATTACGTGGATGTCCAAAATGGGCATCGCTATACGCTACTACGCGACCGCCATTTTCTAGGGCCAATAAATCGAGTGTTTGCTCGCTGTCAGTCACCTGAATATGAACTTCCCCATAGACACGTAAACGGGCAATACCACCATCTGGGAAAATGTTGAGGCGTATATGAGTGAAAAGTGCACCATTATTGACCATAAAAATATGATGTTGGCTTGGGCCTAACTCAGTATTTCCTAAAAGACTCTCCCATTTTGCTCTTGTAAGGTCATCATTTGGTGCATAACAAGCTTCTAATGATGCAGATGCAGGATAATTTCCTGTAAAAAAGCTGGTATCAATATCAAGCGCACTAATTTTCCCACTCACACCAAGCTTCACAATACACCAGTCATAGCCTGCATGACGCTTACGGCGCGTTTCCCAACCGTCCATCCATTTACCGTTGTCATCAAATTTATCTTCAACAAAAATAGGTGCTTCAAATTGCAGCATACGCTTTGCTTCTGCAAAGAAATCATCTGAACACTCAATGATTTGTGCACCAATTCGGGCATCTGCCAAATTGGTTTTTGTATTCAAAATTTCAGGAAGTTCAAAAGCTGGAGCGTGCAGTGTTGCCATAATGGAGTATCCGTATTTCTTATTAAAAACATGATTTTTCATTTAAAACAGCCCTAACACTGAGCGTGCTAAGACGAGTTTTATCCTTAAATATATAAGCATGGTGCATGCCAGTTTTGTGGAAAAGCCAAATAAATTTTGAACGATGGCATGTTTTTAGCATAAGCACCCTATAGGTGAATATCTATAGGAGAGTGTCATGAATGTGGTGATTATTGGTGCGGGAATGGGAGGTCTAACTACAGGCATTGCATTAAAGAAATTTGGTCATCAAGTTCGCATTCATGAGCAAACTGAAAAAATTCTTCCTGTCGGCGCGGCAATTTCGCTGTGGTCGAATGGTGTGAAATGTTTAAACTATCTGGGATTAACCGAGAAAATCGCCCAACTTGGTGGACAAATGGATGACTTGGCCTATGTAGATGGTTTAACTGGAGATGTGATGACACAATTCAGTTTACTGCCATTAATTGAAGAAGTCGGACAAAGACCTTATCCAGTTGCACGCGCCGATTTACAAAACATGTTGATGGATGAGTTTGGCCGAGATCAGATTTATTTAGGCAAAAAAATGGTCAATCTTGAGGATAAGGCTGATTTTGTTGAGGTTCATTTTGCAGATGGTAGTTCTACACAAGCTGACTTACTGATAGGGGCTGATGGTACTCACTCACTTACACGGACCTATGTGTTGGGGCAGCAAGTACAGCGCCGTTACGCGGGTTATGTAAACTGGAATGGTCTGGTTGAAATATCTGAAGATTTAGCACCGGCCGAGCAATGGACGACTTATGTGGGGGAAGGCAAGCGTGCTTCTTTAATGCCAGTTGCAGATGGCAAGTTCTATTTCTTTTTAGATGTGCCTTTACCAGCAGGTTTAGAAAATAATCGAGATGAATATAAAAAACTTTTAAAACAATATTTTGCTGATTGGTGTTTACCAGTACAGCAGCTCATTGAACGTTTAGACCCGCAAAAGACCAATCGCGTAGAAATACATGATATTGAGCCATTCACCCAGTTTTATAAAGGTCGCGTGGTGATTTTAGGTGATGCTGCACACAGCACGACACCTGATATTGGACAAGGCGGTTGCCAAGCAATGGAAGACGCTATTTATTTAGCACGTTCTCTGCAAATTAATACTTTAGGTGTCGAAGACGCTTTGCGTCGCTATCAAAATAAGCGTAATGAACGTGCCAATGAATTGGTACTTCGTGCGAGAAAACGCTGCGATGTGACGCATATGAAAGATGAAAGCGTTACACAAGCGTGGTATGCAGAATTACGCCGTGAGCAAGGTGGACATATTATGCAGGGGATTATTAGTAATATTGTGGGTAATCCACTCGATTAAAATAAAAACAGCAAGGAATTTTCCTTGCTGTTTAATCTTCTAAATTAAAATTTTAGAAGTGGTATTTAACCAATGCGCTTACGTTATTTTCGTCAGCACCTTTAATACCGAATTTGTTATTCCACACAGAGTGTTCAATACCGAGGTATAAACGTGTGTCAGGAGAAATGTGTTTACCTACATTCCATTTCCATTGGGTGGTCCAGTTTAACTCGCTGGCATGGTCATCTTCTGCAGTTGACCAGTCAAGGAAACCATCTACCAAGAAATCTTCAGATGCGAGTTTAAATGGAATGCCATAAACAAACGTCATTTGGTAATCGTCGTCAGTGTTCTCATTATTTGCACGGTAGAAGTTTAAATTTGCATATTGGAAATATGGAATATCTAAATCAACTGCAAAGCCATAAAGAAAGTTGTCGAAGTTGTTGCCATTTTGGGAGTTGCTTTCCCACGTGGTACTTACTAGCACATCTTTTACTGGACCATACGCCAGTTTTTTACCTGACACTTCGCCTAAGCTTAAACGTGGTGATAACTCAAAATATGTACTTTTATGATCGTCTTCACCACGCATGTGGTCCATGAAGAAAAACACATCAGCGTATTTAACTTTCGCTGCATATTCCAAAGTAATCGTGGTTTCTTTTTCATCTACAACTTCATAGTTTTCACCATAAAGTCCAGTCACGCTAAAATCTTGCCAGATTGGTTTTGCCTGAACCATGGCAGTTGCAGATAACAAGGCACAAGTTGCCGCAAGTTGCTTTAATTGCATTTAAATGATCTCCCCCCAAATAAAGCATGCTAAGGATACATTGTCTTAAGCAAAAATGAAGCCAAATTTGATCAACGGTTAAAAAAAGGCCCACCGAAGTGGGGCGCTAAAAACTGAATTATTAATGTGTATTTTGTGTCTTTATTGTTTGGCTTAAATGTGGGGTACGCGAGCTGCGAAATGTAGGTAAATGATTAAATAACAAATTCAACAAGATAGCAAAAATACAAGTTGAACTAATGCCTGAATGGAACAAAGTTTGTACCCAAACAGGAAAATGAGCATAAAACTCATGGTTAATAATTGGAATCATACCAGCAGATAAAGCAGTCGCGACAATAATTAAATTTTTCTGATCGTTATAATCTATTTTTGCCAAAGTGCGAATTCCGCTCGCTGCAACTGACCCAAATAAGACTAAACCTGCACCACCAAGTACGGGCATTGGAATCGCTGCAATTAAACGCCCCATAATAGGGAGTAGCCCCAAAATAATCAGGATGAATCCACCTGCTGCCACTACAAATCGGCTTTTGATGCCTGTAATCGCAACTAGTCCTACATTTTGAGCAAAAGCGCTTTGCATGAACGAACCAAAGAGAGGAGCGAAAGCACTTGAAAACATATCCGCACGAACACCATTGGCGATACGTTTAGCATCTACTTCCGTTCCTACAATGTCGCCGACAGCAATAATATCGGCTGTGGTTTCCGTCATGATGACTAAGGTCACAATCAGCATTGACAAGATTGCACTTAATTCGAAAGTTGGTAAGCCAAATGCAAATAAATGTGGGAATTGTACCCATGCACCAGAGCTCACTTGACTAAAATCACCAAAGCCCATGAAGTAGGCCAGTATAGTGCCTGCAACAATCGCCAATAAAATTGATAAACGGCGAATGCTGGCTTGAGGCAGCATATTTAGAACAATCACAATACCTAAGGTCAGCAAGGCCAAAGAGATATTTTCTACGCTACCCCAGTCAGGTGCTTTATTGTTACCACCCATCATCCAGCGAACTGCGACAGGTAATAGAGATAAACCAATAATCGTAATAACACAGCCCGTTACAACAGGTGGAAAAAATCGAATAATTTTAGAAAAATAAGGCGCAAGACATAGGCCAATCAGAGATGCGGCAATGACCGCACCGTACACCGCAGGTAGGCCGCCTCCTGTGGTGATAATGGCCACCATGGTTGCCACACCAGCAAAAGACACGCCCTGAACTAAAGGTAATTTTGCGCCTAGATATTTGGTTCCAATGGTTTGAATCAGTGTTGCCAATCCACCTACAAATAGGGCTGCTGCAATTAACATTCCGACTTGTGCTGAGCTTAATCCAGCTGCTGTTCCAATAATCAGGGGTGGGGCTACAATGCCACCATACATGGTCAGGACATGTTGTAACCCGTAAGCAAAACTTTTGGATATTCCTAAATATTCATGCTCTGGAGAAATAGAGGTTTTTTGCTGACTATTCATATTTTTCTCCTATCTATATTCTGTTTTTAACTGCCGCGATAAGTGGAGTAAGCAAACGGGCTGATCAGTAAGGGAATGTGGTAATGCTGATTAATGTCTTCTATAAAAAATTGAATACAAACACGCGGGAAAAAAGTTTTGACTTGTTGCGATGAAAAATAAGGCGCAATTTCAAATTCAAGTTGATACGCCCCTTTAGTCAAGTCTTTTAGTTCAAAATCACTCACTCGACCATCTGGGTTGGTGGTTGCTGTCGCAATCAGCTCATGGGTTTCTGCATGAAATAACTTCACTTCTACGTGTGCAGCTGGTTTGCCTAAATTCGTATCTAAAATATGAGTGCTGATCATGCTTGTATTTCCTGAGAAAGACGTAAGAGGGCAATCGCTGCGAGTTGCTCATGTACAATTATTTTTTCTGTGGCTAAATCATTTTGAAGACGGTCATGTAGATTTTTTAAAATCTCTTCGCTACTTAAGCCTGCTGCTTTAATTAAAAAAATGAAGCCAAATTTTTGTTCATAATCGAGATTGCCTTGCGGTAGGGCTTGCTGCGTTTTCTCATCTAGAGAAATGCCGGCCTGTTCTTGATTTGAAAAATGTTGCTCTTTTGCATTGAGCTGATTTTTTGCCTGCCGTTCACCAATTTTGGGGTGGGTTGCTAAAGCCGCTTCTATCTCTTGCCAAGTCCACATTTGACTTAAATTTTCTGCATATTCCAGAAGAGATGCTTTTGATAAATAGGGACGTTCTGAGATGATTTTTTCGGCCCATGCGGGAATGTGGACACAGTTTTTTAACAAAGTCTTGAGTTGTGCGGGTGGGGCTTGATTAAACTCGGCTAAAAACACTGTTATTCCTAAACTCATTGTCGTGATATAGAGTTTTAGCAATAACAGTGCCAATAGTGGTTTGTGATTCACTTATGAATTTTGAAAATTAAAAATCAATTATTCAGTTATGTGATTTTTATACCAATGTTCAGCAATATCCTGACGTCGACATATCCAGATACGATCATGCATTTGAATATAATCGAGGAATCTTTGTAATGCTTTAAAACGGCCGGGCCGCCCTAAAATGCGGCAATGCATTCCAATTGACATCATTTTTGGTGCAGTTTCACCTTCTGCGTACAGCACATCAAAGCTATCTTTTAAATATTGGAAAAACTGCTCCGAGTGATTAAAACCTCCCGGTGAACAGAACTTCATGTCGTTACATTCCAAGGTGTAAGGAATAATTAAATGTGGGCGGGATGCACCAGAAACATCGGTCAGAGTCACCCAAAAAGGCAGGTCATCACCATAATAATCAGAGTCATATTGTATTTGTGGGAACTCTGCAAGTAACTGACGAGTATTGGGGCTGTCACGTCCGGTGTACCACCCTATCACTTTATTTCCAAACAAGTTTTCTAAAACAGATAAAGCTTGTTCCATATGCTGTTTTTCTAGTTCGATATCAGTATCTTGATAGTGAAGCCAGCGGTAGCCATGAGACACTACATCATAATCAGCTTGCTTAATGGCTTCTACAATATACGGGTTGCGGGCAAGCGCCATTGCAACTCCAAAAATGGTCATTGGAAGCTTACGTTTTTGGAATTCAGCATGAATGCGCCAAAATCCAGCACGTGAACCATATTCGTACATTGAGTCCATCGACATGTGTTTAGCTGGGTAGCTTGCAGCACCAATAATTTCAGAGAGAAATTGCTCAGAACCTGCGTCGCCGTGCTCAATATGTTTTTCGCCACCTTCTTCATAATTAAGAACAAACTGGATGGCAATTTTGGCGTGATTAGGCCACTGAACCTGTGGTGGTTTTCCGTGATAACCGATTAAATCACGTGAATAAGGAGATTTTTGAATTTGCTCAATAAGCTCGGCTCCAGATAGATAAGATTCAAGCACGATTGTTCTCCTTTTGTTCGAATTTTCATAAAAATTTAAAAAATCAGCTTGCATATTTTTATAGATGGACTGATATTGAAGATAGAAGATCTTCTAAAACACTCCAAAACAATACGGTCAAGTGAGGAGATAAAAAACCATTACACCGTCAAACTGTACAATTGAACTCGATTTATGCATGCTTAAAACATGCCAAGATAAAAAAGTTTTGCATAGAAAAGATCCACAGTAAGAAAGAGAGGATGGTATTTATGAATATTGAAATCCGCACAGATAAAAACATCCATAATAGTGAACGTTTAATTACTTATGTACGTGCAGAACTTACTCAAGAATTCCAACGTCATAGCGAACGTATTACACATTTCTCGGTTCATTTTAGTGATGAAAATGGGGATAAAAGTGGCGACAAAGACATCCAATGTATGATCGAAGCACGTCCTTCAGGTTTGAAACCAGTTGCAGTGCACCATAAAGCAGGCAATATTGATGCTTCAATTCATGGCGCGATTGAAAAATTAAAACGTAGCCTCGAACATACTTTTGAGAAAAAAGAACACCCGAGAGGTGGGCAACCAGAATTCATTGATGATGAAGTTTAATTGAAAATGCTAAAAAGCCCTTCGGGGCTTTTTTTATATTTGATGAAAATAAAACTATTCACAACATTAGGTTTGCAATGCTATGCAATCAACCTCTAAAATCTGGAGAAGAGATTAGGCATAATAGCCCTAATATATTTTTGAGAGATGGTCATGTTAACCACCCAGCAGCAAGCTTTAATTAAAGCCATAGAAGAATTAGAACTCGCGCAAGTGCAGAAATTACTTGCTGACGGACTTGATCCGAACTTTATTGATCCGGAACAAGGACCACCTGTATCAATTATCTGTGACGGAATTTTTAAATGGTGGGAAAATGTATCAGAAGCTTATGAAGCAGGTACACCATTATCAAAAGAAGAAAAGCAACAAGCATTGCAAGTTTACCTCGATATTCTCGAAGCTTTGATTCAGGCCAAAGCCAATGTATATCTTTGGGATGCAGAAGAGTTCTATGGTCCGTTATGGGATGCTGCAAGCTCAGCATGTGCGCCAGCCGTTCAACGTTTACTTGATGAAAAAGTAGATCCAAACACACGTGATGAAGAAGGACTTACTATTTTATCTTCGATCAGTCAGTTATTTTTTGATTGTGATTTTGATGAAATAGATTGGGCAGAATCGCTTGAAGAAGAGCGTGAAACATTAGAGTTATTGCGCCGTCATGGGGCTAAAATGACAAAAGAATTAACTACTTGATTGGATATTAAAATGAAAATAGTACAAGTCTTAACTTTTGCTTTATCTACTGTTGCTGCTGGAAGTACTTTTGCAGCTGAGTTCTCGTTTGACCGCCCAGGGGCAGGAATGGGGACGGGTATTACCCCCGTAGGTAATTTGGTTTGGGAGCAAGGTTTACCAAGCGTAACCTATACTGAAGCAACTGTTGATGGTGTTAAAGAAAAGGCCGTAACCTTAAATCAGGATATGTTGTTCCGTACAGGTTTGGCCCGTGACTTAGAATTACAGTTAGGATGGCAGGGTCCGGCATGGACTCAGACTAAACGTGCTGGCAAAAAAAATGATACTTCGGGCTTTGGTGACGTAAGCATCGGTTTAAAAAAAGCGATTGATTTAAAAGATGACAGACTGTCTATGGCAGTGTTGGCTGAGGCGATCATTGCAACCGGAAATGATGAATTTACGGCACATGACGACATTTATAGTCTTACCTCTGCGGTAGCTTACCAATATAGTGATTTAGTAGGTACTTCAATTACCATGCGCTATGAAGTGCAAAATAGTGATTGGGCAGTGACAGCTGTACCAACTATTGACTATAAAATTGCAGGTAAGCTCTCAGGTTATTCAGAGTTCATTTACCGTAAAGCTGAAAGCCAAGACTATGAATATGGTCTAGGTACAGGTCTGGTTTATGCGGTAAATAATCGTACTCAGCTTGATGCAAGTGTAGGGGTAGATTTAAACGGGCAAGATAAGAGTTATAACGGTGGCTTAGGCGTATCGTTCTTGTTTTAAAGAACGATTGATTAGATGTTAATGAAAAAGTTTATTCAGCAAGGAATCATTTATTTTCTGGCAATTGTTTCGCTTGTACTTAGCCAATTTATCTTTGCGCAGGACAAGTTATTGTCGCCTGAACAAGCTTTTTCATTTTCGGTTGAATCTTCTGAGTCGCATACTGCGAATTTATCTTGGCAGATTCAGCCAAATTACTATCTATATCAGCATAAATTTACCGTACAACAAGGTACTCAACCTTTAGCTTTAAAGTTACCTAAAGCTGTTGCTCAATATGATGAAAATTATGGGCAAAGTCAGGTTTACTATCATCAAGTTAATTTCCAAATTAAGACGAAACCTTCTGAACACTATAGTGTGACTTGGCAGGGCTGTGCCAAAGATCGGATTTGTTACCCACCACAAACCATTGAGTTTCAAACTGATGCAGATGGTTTAGTTGGTGTACAAAACCAAGCTGGAACAGCACCAAAACGTTTGCTGGATTTGGCAAATTCCCAACCAGAAGCTTCTTCAGATTCAAAAGTTTTAGAAAAAGAGCAGAGTACAGAGCCAGTAATAGATCCATCCACGCCAGAAATTGCGCAAGATCAGATCTGGTCAGCGAAGTTAATTGAACACTCACTTTGGTATGGGATTTTATTATTTTTAGGTTTAGGCATGCTGCTCGCATTTACGCCATGTTCTTTACCGATGCTTCCTATTTTAACTTCGTTAATTATTCGAGAGCATAAAGGCTTAAAAGCTTGGGCTATTGCACTTACTTTTGTCTGTAGCATGGCATTGGTTTATGCAGGTTTAGGTTTAATTGCTTCTTCAGCAGGCTTGAATTTCCAACGCTGGCTACAACAGCCTGCTACTTTAATTGCTTTTAGTTTGTTGTTTATCGTATTTGCACTCAACCTATTTGGTTTGTTTGAACTTCATTTGCCACAAACATGGTTAAATCGACTTGACCGCATTCAGTCAATGCAACAAGGTGGCACTTTAGTGGGTGCTGGAGTTATGGGTGTAGTTTCTGCACTCTTGGTGGGTCCTTGTATGACCGCACCTCTCGCTGGAACTTTATTATTTATTTCTCAAACACAAAATCAATGGCAAGGTGCTTTGCTTTTATTCTGCCTAGGTTTTGGAATGGGAATTCCGTTGTTACTGGCAAGTATTTTAGGTGCAAAATTCTTACCTAAAGCGGGCGATTGGATGCATCAGATTAAAGTAATTTTTGCTTTTCTGATGTTGGGCTTAAGCCTCTACTTTATTCGTCCTTTATTGCCAGATTGGGGCATGCAAGTAATTAGTCTCGTATTAGGACTCGCTTTTATTGTCTATTCACTTTATCAGCTTTTCTGGAAAAAGGGACAGCTACAATGGCTCTACGCGATCTTATTGTTAGTCGTTACACCTTTTGTAGCCTATAACCAATATCAGCATATTCATAATCGAAATTTGCAAAGTTCTGATCACATGGTCGAGTGGCATGTTGCGGCTAGCGCGGCAGACTTCCAAAAGATTTTAGCAGCAGCGCCTGCTGATCGGGCCATTGTGATTGATGTCTATGCAGACTGGTGTGTTGCCTGCCAACCGATTGAGCACCGTATTTTAAAAGCACCCGAGGTTCAATCTGCTCTTACGCCATATTATTTAATTAAGCTTGATTTGAGCCATTATGATCAGTCGCATGAAGCGCTACTGAAACAATGGAATATTTTAGGGCCACCAACGTATCTATTTTTAAACCCAGAGCAAAAAGAAATTCGTGCTTTGCGTTTAACTGGTGCCTTTAGTCAGCAAGAGCTTTTGCAGCAACTCGCGAACTTGGCGAAACTAAAAGAATCATAAGGTATTAATAGCTTCGATCTGATGAAATGTGCGCACCTGATTACGTCCCGAAGCTTTTACCGCGTAGAGGGCTTGGTCTGCCTGTCGGATAACAAGATAAGGGTCTTGTGCAAAAGCTGAACTACTTATTCCAAAACTTGCACTAATATGAATGGGATTATTTTGAGCACTAAAAACTGGTAGTTCTTCTAAAGCGTGACGGCAACGCTCAGCAATTTTTTCTGCTTGAATAATATCAGTATGGGGCAATAGTAAAATAAATTCTTCTCCACCAAACCTGCCAATAATATCTTCATTACGCAAGTTTTTTGACAGACATTGAGCGATTTCAATTAAAACCTGATCGCCTTGATGATGCCCATAAATATCATTAATTTTTTTAAAATGATCGATATCCAGAAGTACCACCGCATAATCAAATTGCTGTTGGTGTAGCGATTCTAAATGCGTGTTTAAACTACGTCTGTTTAATACATTGGTTAATGGGTCAAGTTGACTTAAACGTTGAATATAAGTTTCGCGCTGGCGCCATTGGGTCAATAATATTTCAAATAAAACAAAACAGGCCAATAAAATCGGCATAATAAAAAATGCCATACTTCCCAGCCAAAAAGGATTGGTTTGAGCACGTTGCATAGCAATAAGATTAAATAACGGCGCATAAGATAAAGTGCCTCTCATACTTAAATACGTACATACCGTTAAAATAATCGTTGCAGGTACGAGAGCGCTATAAACAATTTTTCGGTCAAATAACACGAGTCCTACACCAATGGTACCGACATAACCGACCATAGTGGCGGGACTAATACTTCCAATTAAATATCCATCGTGGCATAGCATGAGTGCAAAAAACTGCACACTAATGAAAGGAATAATTCTTTGAGCCCATTCATAATTTTTATAGCAATAGCAGGAAATAATCAGTAAAACTAATAAAAATAAGGTGAATAGATTGAGCCGGATTTGCGACTCAACTAAAGGTAAATTTGCCCATTGCCAGATATCTGGAGTAATTAAAATATAAGCTTTCCACAAGATCCAACTAAAATTCATTGCACAAGCAAGTGTGAGCATGAGTGCGCTTTTTTGTAATGGTGTCCAGTTGATGATGTGATTATGGTGGATGAAATCGATTATCACCTGTTTTATTCTATGTATTGGACGAGTGATTAAACGACTTTTCATAATAAGTAAGGGCTCCTAAATATAGATGCCTCTTTGTTGGACCATCCTAAAATTGGATTGTTTAAATAATTTATATTTTAAACATAACATGATTTTCAATTTATACATGATGACTTTTTTATAAAGATAATGATGTGAAAAGTTTGCGGGACTATTCACATCATTTATAGATAAATTAATTTTTATCGAGCTCATGGGCAAATTCAGCAATATCTGCCAATGCTTGTTTAGCCTCATCAAACCATGCATTGAACATCTGGAAGTTATGCCACATACCTGTATAAAGTTTGAATTGAACTTTAACACCTGCATCTTCGGCTTTTTCTCTAAAGCGCTTGGCATCATCTAATAATATTTCTTTAGAACCTACTTGAATCAAAGTCGGCGGTAGGCCATGCAAGTCATCGAAAATAGGTGAAACACGTGGGTCGTCAGCTGCAATTTGATTACCAATATAATGTTGGATCCCTGTTTGCAGGGCTTCAAGCGAAAGCAGGGCATCATGTTTCTGGTTATATCTAAGAGACTCGCTGGTTAGCGTTAAATCCAGAAATGGAGATAATAAAATCAGACCACTTGGCATGATTTCAGGTTGTTCTTTTAAGCGTAAGCAAAGCGCCAGTGCTAAATTTGCTCCGCATGAATCACCCGATAAAATAATATCTTTTGGCTGAACGCCTTGTACTACTAAAGATTGATAGATGTCATATAGAGCTTCAGTTGCCTCAGGGTACGGGTGTTCAGGCGCAAGCGGATAATCTACATGAATAACCTGCATTTGGGTGCGAGCGGCCAAATCTGTCATAAAAGCATGGTGTGTTTTGACACTACCAAGAAAAAAAGCACCGCCGTGAATGTGAAAAATCAGCTGAGTAGCATGATCTTGTGGTTTGATTTCTTCACCTTTAATGCCTGCTAGCCGAATTGGGCGAACAGAGACATTTTTTTGTCGTGGAAAAGCACGACACATTTGGTCTAAAACAGGACGTAAGGCAGTAGGCGGTAAATTTAGCTGACTTGGCTTGCGAATTGTTGTTTTAAGAAAAGTTTCTGTAAAGTAATATTTCCAAACATTTGATATATTCATAGAGCATCCATTTTTATGCTAGTTTCTTGTTTTCTTGTAAATTTTATTTTGCAAGATTACAAGGTTACACGAAACAGTCACATTCAAAAATTGCAATATCTTTGCGACTTCTGAATACTAAAATCTTGAAAGACCCAAGGATATTACAAAAATGAAAAAGATTGCTTTAGCTTTAGGACTCATTGGTATGGCTGCATTTGCCAATGCGGCTGATACACTCAATGGAACGGTATGGAAAACAATTGATGATCAGACCAATAAGCCAAAAGCCGTAGTTAAATTTACGGAACAGAAGGATGGAACCTTAACTGCTACTATTCAAAACATTTTGACACCAGGCGAAGAAAACGCTTGTACAAAATGTGAAGGTCCGTACAAAAATAAACCGCTAAAAGGCGTCACCATTGTACATAATTTAAAAAATGTAGGTGGCAACAGTTATGAAAACGGTACGATTTTAGATCCTAAATCTGGCAAAACTTACAAATTAAAAGGTGAGTTAACAGACGGCGGTAAGAAGCTTAAATTGCGTGGCTATATTGGCGTTTCTGCCCTTGGTCGTAACCAAACGTGGATTCGCGCTAACTAAAAGTTTTAATAAAAAAAACGAGCCAAATGGCTCGTTTTTTTATGCTTGGATATTTTGATAGGTTGTTTCATCAAAACCGACGATAAAACCTTGGGAGGTTTGTAAAACGGGTCTTTTAATTAAACTTGGTTGAGCAATAAGTGCTTCAATAAGATGGTCTTCACTGCTTAACGCACGCGTTTGTTCTTCTTCTGATAACTTGCGCCAAGTGGTTCCTTTTTTGTTTAAAACCGTATCTTGCCCAATTTCTTTTAACCAGATTTTTAGAGTATCTGCATCAATACCTTGTTTTTTATAATCATGAAAATCATAGTTAAGCCCTTTGGCTTGTAAAGCATCAAATGCTTTTTTCATTGAGTTGCAGTTTTTGATTCCATAAATTTTTAACATTTTATCGGACCATGTCAAAAAGAGAGAGCCCACAGCCTAACCCAAAAAGCATTTGAGCACTACTTTATACAGATACTTTTAAAACAAATGAAAAATTATGATTAATCGAAAGAGAAATGTCATGTTATTGTCATAAGACAAAGCGATAATGGGTTTAATAAGAAGAAGTTAAAACTAAAAAAACTTAGCGCAAAAAATAAGAGATTGAAAAGAGAAAACCCGCATTTAATCATCCTGATCATGCGGGTCTCATTTCAACGTCCAATGTCACATCCTTGCAAATAAACTTATCATAAGTTTATTTTATCTTCCTACGGCGTCCTATCCTTTTGCGTCATCCTGACTGCTTCCCTGTGCCGTGCAGCTATAATGCCGTTAAAGCTGTGTAAGAAAAATACTCAAAAACGACAGATGCTGTAAGCGAAAACGACAAGGTAAGTGAACGAGTGTTCACTTAATCTTGAATTTTATAGTCAATAATGACTGGTGCATGGTCGCTAAGCCATTGATCTTTATAGACCCATGCGTTAACTGTACGTGCTTGCCAGTCTGGTGAGCAGGCTTGGTAGTCAATACGCCACCCAACATTTTTTGCACGAGCTTGACCGCGATTTGACCACCATGAATAAAGTTCGGCTTCTGCTCGAACTACACGGAATGTGTCAACATAACCAAGTTCATCATAAATATGATCAAGCCATGCGCGTTCATGCGGCAAACAGCCAGATGATTTTTGGTTACCCGACCAATTTTTAATATCAATCCGTTTATGAACAATGTTGTAGTCACCACAAATGATGACTGACTTATTTTCATCACGCCATTGTTTTAAGATTTTCGCGTATTCACCTAAAAATAAATCTTTACGGGCTTGCGCTTCTTCACCACTTGAGCCTGAAGGTAAGTATAATGACGCAATATGTACCGGATGTGACAAACCTAGATCAAATTCAGCAGAAATAAAGCGACCTTGACTGTCAGCCAGTTCAAACCCTAAACCGTCTTTAACAGAGACAAAGGGTAAACGACTATATATGGCAGTCCCTGCGTAACCTGCACGCTCTGCTGGAAAGAGATGGGTATGCCATCCTTCGGGTCTAAATTTTTCAGTCCATTGTTCATGGGTAATGCGGCTTTCCTGCATGCATACGACATCGGCATCTGATTGTTCTAACCATTCAAGTAAGCCTTTCGTCACCGAAGAACGCAAGCCATTTACGTTAATGGAAACGACTCGAAGAATTTTTACATCACTTGGATACTGATCCTTTGGTATCATGCGAAAATTTAACCTCAATTGTGAATTTGGAGCACCTCATGACAACGCCTGTGTCATTTAACCCGCAAGCATTTATCGAACTCGCATTATCACGCGGTGTGCTTAAATTTGGTGAGTTTACTTTAAAATCTGGACGTGTGAGTCCTTATTTTTTTAATGCAGGCCTACTTAATGATGGTGAAGCTTTATCTCTTTTAGCACAAGGCTATGCCGATAAATTAACACAATGTGAAAATGTTGATGTTATTTTTGGGCCAGCTTACAAAGGGATTCCGTTTGTAGCGGCAACTGCTGTTGCCTTGTCGCAAGTACATAACAAAAGTGTGCCATGGGGTTTTAATCGTAAAGAAGCTAAAGATCATGGTGAGGGCGGCGTTTTAGTTGGTGCTGCGGTTGAAGGTAAAAAAGTCTGGATTATTGATGACGTCATTACCGCAGGTACAGCCATTCGTGAAGTCGTAACGATTTTGAAAAATGCAGGCGCGACTATTGCAGGTGTATTGGTAGCATTAGATCGTCAGGAATGTGGGCAAGGTGAACTTTCTGCAATTCAAGAAGTTCAAAAAGAGTTAGAAATTCCTGTGCATGCACTGATTACTATGAAAGATTTAATGGATTATTTAGAAGAGAAAGGCGAAAAAGAAGCGCTAGCAAATATGCAAGCTTATCGTGAGAAATACGGTATCTAAAAATAAAAGGGCATACCTCTAAATAGGGGTATGCCAGTTTAATATTTTATTTAAAATTGATAATTAAAACGAACTAAAATATTACGTGGTGTGCCTGGCATGCTGTCTGAACGCCAGTATTCTTTATTGGTTAGGTTGTTCACTGCAAGTGTGACATTCCAAGGGTCAGCACTATAACCAATTGCTGCGTCGACACGATTGAAGCCTTCCATTTTTACTGCATTATTAATGTTCGGATAATAAGACCCCACATAGGTTACACCCATTTCGGTATACCACTGTTCGGTTGGTAAATAACGAACAAATAAATTACCTGTGTTTTTAGATGTGTTGGCTAAATAGTTACCTTCTTGCTCAGGCTTTTGTTTGTCTTCTTTTACTTTGGCATCGGTGTAACCATAACCACCGCGGACAAAGATATTATCTATTACGCGACCAATAAAGCTAAATTCAACACCACGTGATTGATGCTGACCAGCAGTTGCCCACACCTCTGGTTCACTGTCAGGATTCGGTTTATAGCGAATATTATTTTTACGAATATCAAAGACAGAAAATTGAGTATTTAAACGACTATCTAACCATTCACTTTTTACCCCAACTTCATATTGCTCGTTATATTGAGGCTCTTTATCCATTTTTGTGACATCGGTGCTGCCTGTAACTTGGTTAACACCCATTTGTCCGCCAAATGGTGCAAAACTCTTAGAGTAAGACGTGTAAAAACTATGTTCAGGAAGCGGTTGCCATACCAAACCAACATTTGGGCTAACAGTACTGTCTTTTACATTGCGATGTGCATTAGTGAGTTTGTTAGTGGTTGAAAAGTCAAAGTAATCATAACGTAAGCCTAACATGAGTTTAAGTTGGTCGTTTAGACCAATTAAATCCTGAATAAATATGCCGTAAGTTGTGCCTTCATTATAGTTATGCTGACTAATCTTTAATGGGCCATTGCCACGACTTGATTCTCTTTCACCTGTGAATGGATTGACGTAACCATAAATGGCTGAACCATTTTGAGTCTTATTAGCTAGACGTGGTTCTCGTTGTTCATAGGTCCAGTCTGTACCCATCATGATTTGATGTTCAAGCTGGCCGGTTTTGAACTTGCCTTTAATATCAAAGGTATTGGTGGTGGTTTTATTGCTGGTTTGCTGCCAGTAGTAATTCTGATTGATATAACCTTTTTTGGTGTTGCATTCTTTGCCTTTCAGGTCATTTCCATCGAGGCCACAATAAGTTCCAAAGTAAAAATGATCAAAGTTCTGTTCTGCTTGTCGGTAACTTGCTGCCCAGTGAAAGTTCCAATCAGGCGCATATTGATAATTCACATCGGTGCGGACCACTTGCAAAATATCATCAACATAATCGCCGTCTTGGGCAAATCCTGTTTTGATCGAAGTTCCCGCAGGTAGAGTGTCACGTGATGGTCCGCGATCAGGTACACGACCTAATTTGTCATAGGTATATTGTGTGGTCCAAGTGAGTGTTCCATCGTCATTTTTATAAGTAAAACTTGGTGAAAACATCTCAATTTTATTTTCAATACCAGAGTGGAAACTGTCGGACTCTCCATATTCTCCGGTAAGACGTACTGCTAAATTGTCATTAATGACTTGGTTGATGTCAGCAGTTGTTCCATAGTTGTCGTATGAACCTGCATAAGCGCCAACTGAACTTTTAGAGTCGAAATTGGCGAATTTACTCACCATATTCACAACCCCGCCACCAGCACTACGACCATATAAAACAGAAGCTGGGCCTTTTAAAATTTCTATACGTTCGATATTTGCTGTACTACGACGTACTTGTCCGCTTTCACGTATACCATCGCGGTAAATATCGCCTGCGTCCGCTCCAAAACCACGAATGGTAATGCCATCACCGCGCATATCGTAATTGGTAGATACGCCAGGGGTACCTTGTAACATAACGCTTAGATCATTTGATCCATAAACTTTGTACTTCTGAACATCAATGGTATCAATGGTTTGAGGAATATCTTTTTTATCTAAACCATTACGTGTGACATTGGCTTTGTCATAATCGATATAGCTTTTGATTGGGTCGAGTTCACTCATGGCCTCAATTTTTATGGTAGGCATGGTCGCTGCAACTTTCGAGGATGAGTTACTAGAGTCTTCAGCGTATACACCTTGGATATTCAAGATCATTAAACTGAGTAAGCTGAGCGGGAAAAGACGCTTAATTGGGGGAGATGATATAGAAATTCTTAACATAAAGATAAAGTCAGTTAACAAAAATAAAAGTATAAATGATAATTATAATCATTTAATTGTTTAGAATAAAAGAACTATTACCTTAAAAAATGACATATTTAATTTTTAGTAACTGATTTTTAGTAGTGTAATGAGTAAATTAAAAGAACTGGTAGAATCAACTTATTAGTTTTTCTTGTTAATTGAGTCTAAAAAGGGTGCTTTTTATAGAGAAAAGCACCCCCTTAGAGTTAAGCATTATTTTTGAGAATATCTAAAATATCCATTTCTGGATCATAATTCTCATCAATCGTTTTACAAATTGCTTGTCCAACAATCACATGTGTGCCATTAAAGGTCATGCTGGGTGCTTCATATAATTCCCAGCCGTGATTCAATGCTTTAGTTACTCGTGTACAAAAAGCAGAGTCATCTGGTCCGGTTAAATAGCGATAAAGTTTCATCATCAAGCCTAAAAATTAATATTTTATGGTCATAGTTTAACTGAATTTACCTTAGTGTAATCGCGAATAAGGAATTGAATTAAAAAATATAAGCGCTGGAGTCATCAGTAGAGTTACCACACCAAATTGACATCTTTTAAGAATGAAAATAGTTCAACTGAGTGTTTCACAAATTAGCTTTATTGCTATCTTATAAAAGTGTTTCGAATTTAATAATTTCAAAACATTTTTCTCACAGTTAAAATAATAACAAATTCGTTTATTTAAAAGTTTACCTTGTAAATCAATAGCCCATATTGTATTCCTTGATAAAAGCCATTGAGATAGTTTTATGGTTCTAAATTATACATTTCCTATATTAGAGTGATTGAACAATGAGTCAAATTTTTATAAACAAAGTATTAATGGATAGTTGTTGTATCAGTCAAGATTTAAAAAGAAAACTGAAAGAGCATGGATTCTGTTGAATTTTTTGATCAGATGAATATTACTTAAAACAACCTGATGAAATAGAGAATTTATGTAAATATCAATTAGTACATCAAAATAATCCTATGATTTGAATTATGGATCCTTAGGTGAAAAAGTATTTGGGTTAATTGTGAATAGTAATTTATTTTTATTCGATCCAAATTTATTTTTGATCTTACAAAAATAAATCGCTAATAGAAAATCGTATATATGATATAGATATTTGTAGCTTTTCATATGTCTAAAAATGGTTTTAGTTGTAAATGTTATTGGATTAATTTTAAGATATTATATAGAATTAATCAATTTTAATTTATTAATATATTGAAGGATTTTATTGTAAATGAAAAATATTCTTATATTGTTTTCAACTACAGATGGTCAAACATTAAAAATAAGCAACTATATAAAAGATATATTGCTTGGTTATGGTTTTAAAATTTCTGTTTTTTCTATAGATGATTACTCTAAAATAGATATTAAATATGATTTCATTCTTATAGGTGCTAGTATTCGTTATGGAAAATATAGTCAATCTCTTTATAAATTTATTGAAAATAACTTGCAAGAGTTAGAATCAATAAATAATGGTTTCTTTTCAGTCAGTGCAACAGCTAGAAAAAAAGGTAGAGATATACCAGAATTAGATAATTATTTTAAAAAATTTAAAGAAAAGACAAATTGGAAACCTGATATTGTTGGTGTTTTTTCAGGAGCTATTAATTATCCTAAATATAATATTATTGATAGATACATGATAAAATTTATAATGTATCTAACCAATGGACCTACAAATTTATCTAAGACATTTGAGTTTACAGATTGGAATAAAGTTTCCTTATTCGCTATCAAAATAGTTGATATTTTTAAATATCAAAATAATTTTGATAGTCAGTAAATTCATTTGACTACTAAAGATATTATTTTAGAGCTTCGTACGCTGCATTAGAAAGTATGGTATCAGAACTTAGCTTTGCCTTTTCCCAAATTTCATTACGTAAAGTCGGGTTAAATTTAGTTAGTTCCTTCATTATTTCAATACGTGTTCTTCTACAACTATGGGAATCTTTTAATTTCCAAAAACTGTCTAAGCATTTAGAACCGAGTAAATCAGCTATAAGATGTACAGTTTGGGCTCTTTTGAATGTATCGTTTTCCAAAGGTCTTATGATTTTCTTATTGGTTAAATCAAAAGCATATTGGTCATTAAATCGCTGTTGACCTTGTTTTCGCACAATCAAATTTAGGCTAATAGAAAAATCATCTGGAGAACGTTGTTGATGTATTTCTTTACCTGCACGGAAGAGATAGGTTTGGCCTAGTTTTAATTGATTGAAAGAGATCTTTTTCATTTCAATACTTTCTCCAGTTTTACCTATAACTGAATCATAATCATATTCATAAGTTTCCGTATAGTAACCTGAGCCATAATGACCAACTGTTAAGAAACTGAAATCATGATCATGTGCTATAGAATAAATTAGTAGACCTCGATCAACATCTACATTTACAAATTTTCTTTCTTTATCTGAAATCCAGCAAACTGCCCTTATTACAAAATCTTCATCTTTATAAAGAACATAACCACTAGCTTGATAAGGATTATTTTCTTGAAAAGGTTTATTTGAGTACCTTAATTCTTCACATACAGCTTTAGGTAATAAGTCTTTATCGTTACTTAATTTTATCAACATTGGAGCAGCAGAGTTAATAGAATTTAGATCATCTAAGTCTATGTTTTTTTTAATATAATCAATAAATTCATCTAAAGAGATTTTATCTTTATTCATTTTATTTATTCCTATTTTGGATTAAAAATAAACTTTGATTAATAGCATTAATAACATGAGGATGTTGTTCTTCTGCTAAAACTCTTGAAAGGAATATTTCTGCTTGATCAGGGTTTACTTTACAGAAAGTTCTTGTAGCTTCCCATCTAATAAAGTAATCACTATGATTAAAAGCTAAATGTTCTGCTACATCTGAACAAGCTTTATAATTCATATGTCCCATAGTAAACAACATAAGTTCTAAACGTGATGATGCAAGACTATTTGATACTATATGGCTAAATTTTCCAGTATTTATAGAATAAACTTCTCTTATTGATTCATTAGTCACATTTGTATTATCAGTTAAATATAAAAGATAAGTTGAGACGGTAGAATTATTTTCTATGACCACCAGTTCATGATCTATTAAAGTGGATTGTCCACTAGATATGATTTCTTTTGAAATTTCGATTATTTCTTTTTTATCATTTTTTTTTGAAAATATTTGTATTTTAGCACTACCGATCAATACGCCAATAGCTTGTTTACTGCCGTTAGGGGATATGAAATTCCTCGGTGGAATATTTGCAGGTAAAATTTCTAATTCTAAATGAATTGATTGTGTTTGAAGTAATGTTGTGCGAGATGATATTGCTGGGTTAAATGAAGGAACAAAATCGTGTTTTCTTTCTAATAATTCTAATAAATACTCACCTATGGTTTGATAAACTTTGGGTGATAAATATGTGTTAAATTTATCTAGATTAATAGAATTTTTACTAAAAACAGATTCTATGTGATTAAAAACTTTATTAAAATTAAACTGTTTATTCATTTTAAACTTATTTGATAATATTAATTTTTAAATTGGAAAGAATTTATAATAAGTAATTAGGGGTGATGGAATTAAAAACTCTAATCACCCCTAATTCTTTATCTAACTAAAAATTAGATAAACCACCATATCAGTGCTAACTGACCATTTCCATCACACACATTTTGTTCTAGGTTTACTAAACAATCATCAATACGCATTTTAAAATCCTCTGTAATATAGGGTTGAGACCACAATATATATTAAAGAATTTGAAATAGTAAATATTAAAATTAATTTTTTTATATTTTTTTATTAAAATAATAAGATTAATTTAAGAGTAAGTTGTTTTATTTAATTTATTCTAAACACCTTTTAAATTAATTTTAATAATGCTATGAGATAGTGGTTTTTATATAAATAATAAGTTTAATTAATAAAAGTATATTTTTATTAATTATTTTATATAAAATGAAAAGCCATTATGTATTTTTAAATTTAGCTTAATAGATAATGTATTTTTAAATTATCTGAATCGTGGATAAGAATTTGACTTGAAAATATAGTGGTTAGAGTCATCAGTAGAGTTGTCATACCAAACTATCACTTTTTAAGAGTGGGAATGGTTCAACTGAGTGTTTCAGACATTACCTTTATTACTATGTGGTATGAGTATTTTCAATTTAATAATTTCAAAGTATTTTTCTTATAATTAAAACAATATAAAGTCATTTGTTTAAAAGCTTACCTTGTTATCAAGGCGTGATTTATTTGATCAATATGTATCAATTGGTACTATCCATTTTATATATGGCTATGAGTTATATATTGTGATGAATTAGTTCGCTGAAATTGTTAGTTCTGTTTTATCTAATGGGTATATGCTGATATTAAAATAGTTAAGCAGTTAGTCAAACAAAGCTTGGGCGGCTAGTTGTTACATCAGCTGGGATTTAAATTTAAAAACAAAACTGAAAGAATAGGATTCGGATTAGTCTAAGCTAAAGGAATAACAGATAACGATGTACTTAAATTAAGAAAAACCAGTGAAAAATCTCAGCTATACTCATGCTAATTTAAATTTTAAGAAGAGCTTGAGCATGCGTGTACTTGTCGTCATGGATCCGATTGAAACCGTGAATCTGAAAAAGGATTCAACCATGGCAATGTTGTGGGCGGCGAGCCGCCGTGGACATGAATTGGGTTATGCATTACAACAAGATTTATATATCGACCAAGGTAAAGCTTACGGTTTGATTTCACCATTAGAAGTGTTTGAAGATTACAACCATTATTATGAGCTGGGCGAAAAGAAAAAAGAATCAATCGCTGCTTATGACGTTGTGCTCATGCGTAAAGACCCACCGTTTGATATGAATTTTGTCTATACGACTTACGTGCTTGAGCAAGCTGAACGCGAAGGTTCATGGATTATTAATAAGCCTCAGTCACTGCGTGATTGCAATGAAAAACTTTTTGCAACCCAATTTCCAGAGCTACAAGTTCCTACGCTGGTAACTTCACAACAAAGCTTGATTCGTGAATTTATTAAAGAACATGGCGATGTCATTGTTAAACCACTTGATGGTATGGGTGGTACGGGAATTTTCCGTTTATACCAAGATGGTGTGAATATTGGTTCTACTTTGGAAATGCTGACCGAGTTAGGTAACCGTCCAATTATGGCTCAACGTTATATTCCTGAGATTGTAGAAGGGGATAAGCGTATTTTGATGGTAAATGGTGAACCTATTCCTTACTGCTTGGCACGTATCCCACAAAATGGCGAAGTACGTGGTAATTTAGCGGCGGGTGGTTTGGGCCAAGCGCGTCCACTCACTGAAAATGATAAATTGATCGCAGCTAAAGTTGGGCCATTCCTACGCGAAAAAGGTTTGATTTTTGTTGGCTTAGATGTAATTGGTAATTATGTTACTGAAATTAATGTCACTAGCCCAACCTGTATTCGTGAAATTGATGCTCAGTTTGGTACATCAATTGCCGATAACCTGTTTGATGTATTAGAAGCTGGTCGCCCTGCATAATTGATTGTTTCAAGTGGTTTTCTGCCTAACGGGTAGGAAATCACTTGAAAATATATGAATTTGTAAAATAACAATACTAAATACACCATAGCTTTGTAGGCATATTTTCAAAAAAGCACATCTTTCTGTTATAAACGAGTGAAATTAGCTTTTCGTTAATGAAGCTTTAGGATTAAAATAAACGGCTACAAAAATAGATGACAATTTCCATTGTTTTTTGAGTTGAAGAATTAGACCGTGACCGATTCGCAGCAAAGTAAACCTAAACATGTCTTGATGATGGCTGCTGGTACAGGTGGACATGTTTTTCCAGCCCTCGCCGTAGCCAAACAACTTCAACAACAAGGTTGTCAGGTTTCATGGTTAGCCACGCCAACAGGTATGGAAAATCGATTATTAAAAGATCAAAATATTCCAATATATCAAATTGATATTCAAGGTGTTCGTGGGAACGGCGTGATCCGTAAGCTTGCTGCGCCTTTTAAAATTTTAAAAGCAACATTAAGCGCAATGCGCTATATGAAACAGCTTAAAGTTGATGCTGTAGCTGGATTTGGTGGTTATGTTGCGGGGCCTGGTGGTTTAGCAGCGCGATTATTGGGTATTCCTGTACTTATTCATGAGCAAAATGCGGTAGCGGGTTTTACCAATGCTCAGTTATCACGTATCTCTAAAGTGGTATGTGAAGCATTTCCAAATACATTTCCTGCTAGTGAAAAAGTAGTGACAACCGGAAATCCGGTACGTCGTGAAATTAACGATATTTTAAGCCCAAAGTGGCGCTATGACGCTCGTGAACAGGCGGGGCAGCCTCTAAATATTCTTATTGTTGGTGGTTCTTTAGGCGCCAAAGCACTCAATGAACGCTTACCTCCAGCATTAAAACAATTACAAGCACCACTCAATATTTTTCACCAGTGTGGTCAGCAACAAGTTGAGGCAACTCAAGCACTTTATGCTGATGCGCCAGCTAATTTAACGGTACAGGTTTTGCCGTTTATTGAAGATATGGCAAAGGCTTATAGTGAGGCTGATTTAATTATTTGCCGAGCTGGAGCATTAACGGTAACGGAAGTCGCAACAGCAGGTATTGCCGCAGTTTTTGTACCTCTTCCTATAGCAGTTGATGATCACCAAACTGCAAATGCCAAATTTTTGGCCGATGTTGGTGCTGCAAAAATTTGCCAGCAATCGACCATGACACCAGATGTTCTAAATGAATTGTTCACTTCGCTGATGAACCGCCAATTACTTACAGAAATGGCAGTGAAAGCGCGTCAACATGCCCAACCAAATGCGACTCAGCATGTGGTTGATCTTATCCAAAAAATGTAATCGGATTTACTATGTCTCCATCAACAGCTGCGAACCAAGCAAAAAAACTGATTAAAGTGCCTGAAATGCGCCGTATCAAACACATTCATTTTGTGGGGATCGGTGGGGCTGGGATGTGTGGCATTGCAGAGGTATTGGGTAACCAAGGTTATAAAATTTCTGGTTCAGACATTAAAGCATCTAAAACTACAGAACAATTAGAGAAAAATGGCATCAAGGTTTATATTGGCCATCAAGCGGAAAATATTAAAAATGCCAATGTGCTTGTAGTTTCTACAGCGATTGATCCAGAAAATCCGGAAATTAAAGCAGCGATTGAACAACGTACTCCAATCGTACGCCGCGCAGAGATGCTAGGTGAGCTTATGCGTTACCGTCATGGTATTGCTGTAGCTGGTACACATGGTAAAACCACTACTACAAGTCTTTTAACCACCATGTTGGCTGAAGAAAACCTTGATCCAACCTATGTCATTGGTGGTTTACTTAACAGCACAGGTGTAAATGCTGCACTTGGTGAAAGTCGTTTTATCGTAGCGGAAGCTGATGAGTCAGATGCATCTTTCCTTTATTTACAACCAATGGCAGCGATTGTAACGAACATTGATGCTGACCATATGGATACCTATGAAGGTAGCTTTGATAAATTAAAAGATACGTTCGTACAGTTCCTTCATAACTTACCATTTTATGGTTTGGCAGTTGTTTGTGGTGATGACGCCAACATTCGTGAAATCATGCCGCGTGTAGGCCGTCCAGTTATTACTTATGGTTTTAATGAAGATAACGACATCCGCGCAATTGATGTTGAACAAGATGGTATGCGTTCACACTTCACCGTGTTACGTAAAGGTCGTGAGCCGCTACGTTTAACCATCAACCAACCGGGCATGCATAATATTTTGAATGCTTTGGCTGCTATTGGCGTTGCGACTGACGAAGGCGTTTCTGATGGAGCGATTAGTCGTGCTTTAGACGGATTTAGCGGTGTTGGTCGTCGCTTCCAAGTACAAGGCGAATTTGAACTTGCCGATGGTAATGTTAAGTTAGTTGATGACTATGGACACCATCCGAAAGAAGTAGAAGCAACAATTAAAGCTGCTCGTCAGAGCCATCCGGATCGTCGTTTGGTTATGCTATTCCAGCCACACCGTTACTCTCGTACCCGCGATTGTTTTGATGACTTTATTGAAGTGCTTTCTCAAGTCGATCAATTATTATTACTGGAAGTTTATCCTGCCGGCGAAAAGCCTATTGTCGGTGCAGATAGCCGTACTTTAGCGCGTAGTATTCGTTTACGCGGACAGGTGGAACCGATTTTGGTCGATCCGGTTGAAGGTAATTTGCAAAACATCATGCAAAATGTGTTACAACCAAATGACTTGTTATTAACGCAGGGTGCGGGTAACGTTGGAGCAATTTCAGTAGAACTTGCACAACACCATTTGTATGTGAAATAAACAAAAATATTGAATTATCGGGTTAAGGATTTAAACGTGTCAAATGCTACAAAATTCGGCAAAGTTGCCGTGTTATTTGGTGGGAAATCGGCTGAGCGTGCTGTGTCTTTAGATAGTGGTCAGGCAGTTCTGGATGCTCTGTTACGTTCAGGTGTTCAGGCTGAAGCATTTGATCCGCAAGACCGCAGTGTGACTGAGCTTGTAAATTATGATCGTGCATTTATTGTGTTGCATGGTCGTGGCGGTGAAGATGGCCAGATTCAAGGTGTACTTGAATGGTTAAATTTGCCTTATACCGGAACAGGTGTACAAGGTTCTGCTATTGGCATGGATAAAGTCAAAACCAAGCAAATCTGGCAAGGTAGCGACTTACCTACCGCGCCATATCGCATTATTACTAAAGAAACAGATTTAGATGCGGTTATTGCTGATTTAGGCTTACCTGTGATTATCAAACCTGTACATGAAGGCTCAAGTGTGGGCATGAGTAAGGTTGAGAAAGCGGAAGATTTTGCTGCTGCAATTGAAAAGGCGACTCAGCACGATGCTGTTGTTATGGCAGAAAAATGGATCACAGGTCGTGAGTTCACAATCTCATTCCTAAATGGTCAGCCTTTGCCTGTTATTCGTTTACAACCACCAGCAGATGTTGCCTTCTATGACTATGAAGCAAAATATGAACGTAATGATGTTGAGTACGGTATTCCTTGTGGTCTAAGTGAGACAGAAGAGAAGAACCTACAGGCATTGTGCTTACGTGCTTTTCAGGCGGTTGGTGCAGAAAGCTGGGGTCGTATTGATGCGATGCAGGATGAGCAGGGTAATTTCTGGCTTCTAGAAGTAAACACTGTGCCGGGTATGACTAGCCACTCTTTAGTTCCAAAAGCTGCGAAAGCTGTTGGCTATAGTTTTGATGAATTGTGTGTTGCCATTCTTGAGCAAACATTGGAAGGTACGGCTTAAATATGGCACAACTTCCGGCTTCCATGCGCCGTAAACGTGCGGCCATCACCTCTATTCATGATAAACCACCTACACGTAAGCAGAAGCTTGCCAATGCTGGTGGATGGGTGCTGTTGGTTATTGCTTTTGTAGTGCTGGCATTCGGAATTTATGGGTTATATAAAGTTATTACAGATGCAAAAGTTGCAAAGCTAGAGGTTGTCGGGTCAACGTCTTCAGTTGAAACACAACAAGTGATGCAGCATGTTGCTCCAATTATAAAAGCGAATTATTTCACATCTGATTTAGAACAGGTTCGTGATAAAACGTTAGAAATTTCTTGGGTAGACCGAGTTGTCGTATCTCGTGCTTGGCCCAATGGTATTCGTGTTCGTGTTATGCCTCGACATGCCATCGCCCGTTGGGGAACAGGTCGCTTGTTAAGCGATGGAGGCGATGTGTTTAGTGAGGCAGAGCCGACAATTCATCCTGAGCTTCCGTTACTACATGGTCCGGTAAGCCAGTCGAAAATGATGATGCGACGCTATAATGAAATCAATCAATTATTCCATCCCGCCAATTTGCGTCTAAAAGAGTTATATCTGACGGAGCGAATGACTTGGTTTATGCAGTTTGATACAGGTTTGCGAATTATTGTTGACCAAGATCAAACAATGAATAAGTTGCAACGTTTAAGTCATCTGGCACAATCTGACTTAAAACCGGTGTGGTCGAAAATCTCAGCCATTGATTTGCGATATCGTAATGGATTATCTATTCAATGGAAGAACGCAACACCACCTAAAATTGTGAATGGTCAGTTTGTTGTAACGATTGATGACACAAGCATTGCAGGTGGAACAAAAGCAAAGCCATAATACGTGGCTTTAAAATAGGCAATTTGCCTGGTATTAAACAACAAAGAAATGGTATGAGTGATGAATGAAGCTGTTCCCTCAGTTGTTGCGATTGACATTGGGACGCATAAAGTTTCAGTTTTGATTGGAAAAATTCATGCGCCGGATAACATTCAAGTTATCGGTATGGCAACTGCTCGTAATCGAGGCATGAATAAAGGAAAAATTGTAAGCCTCGATAAAGTCATCGCTGCGATTAAAAATGCTGTTGCTGAAGCGGAAAATATGGCCGAATGTCGCATTCATAGCGCGTGGGTATCGATTCCGAGTACCGAGTTGCAAAGTTTTTATGCCTCTGGTCGTACACCAGTCGCTAATCCAGCACATGTTATTACAACAAATGAAGTCGTGCGCGCGTTAGAATTGGCAAAAGCAAGTCATGTGACTTCTGATTACTATTTAGCAAGTGCAGTGCCGTTGGGCTTTGAGTTGGGTGATTCTGCTGAATGGGTGCAGAATCCAATTAACATGACTGCCCATAGTATGACAGGACATTATCAGTTAATGATGATGCCGATTGCGACTATGCAAAACCTTGATCGCGCTATGAAAGGTGCAAATATCGGGGTTGAAAAAATGGTGGTATCTTGTCTGGCAACCGCTGAGGCAAGCTTGCTTAAAGATGAAAAAGAATATGGTGTTTGTCTAGTCGATGTTGGTGCAGGCATTACCAATCTTGCTGTTTATCTGGATGGGCGTCTGGCTCTGGCACGCACATTGCAGCGCGGTGGTGAACACGTTACACGTGATATTGCTGCTGTATTGCAAACCACGACAGAAGAAGCTGAACGCATTAAAATTCTATATGGTTGTGTCGATTTAAGTGCTGTTAAGCCAGATCACATGATTCAGGTGGAAGGAATTGATGGCCCTCAAACCATTAGTCGAATTGAGCTGTCAGAAATTATTATTGCCCGTTATGAAGAGATCTTTAGCCAGATTCGCGATGAACTCGAACACAGCGGCGCAATTCATGGTTTATACCATGGTGTAGTGTTGACAGGGGATGCTTGTCAAATCGAAGGTATGGTGAGTTTGGCTCGCCGTATGTTGGGGGTATCTGCACATTTAGGTAATCCACCGTTACAGGTTTATGCTGATGATCAGCATCAAGCCTCGTTACGTCGTTCGATGTATGCAACAGCAGCTGGTTTGCTCATGTTTAGCCAAAGTGAGTTGCAAGAAGCTGTTGAAGAGCCTGAAGAGGCAAATGACCGTTCGGTATGGGAGCGAATGGTAAATGGCTGGAATGCATTTAATAGCAAGCTAAAAGCCATTTTTTAGGATGTATGGATTTATTGGTAGAATTGTTAGGAAGTTGTAAGAGAAAACCACTGTACTTGACAAGGTTTGTATTGCACAGCATTCTTAAAATTAGTTATTTTTGAAAATCAAGGCAGTATACGGGCTGAAGTGACTGCCATAATGTATTAGGAACCCTAAAGGTCATGGCCTCATTTGAATTTATAGAAGATGAACTAAACGATGGCAACGGTCAAGCCCGTTTCACTGTATTTGGTGTAGGTGGTGGTGGCGGTAATGCCGTTCAACATATGGTGCAGTCTGATATTCAAGGTGTTAAATTCGTTTGTGCCAATACAGACAAACAAGCACTGGACTGTATGAATGCACCTTTCAAAATTCAGTTAGGCGAGCAAAGTACACGTGGTCTAGGTGCTGGCGCTAACCCTGAAGTAGGGCAAGTTGCAGCAGAAGAAAGCCGTGAAATTATTCGTCATCATCTTGAAGGTACGGATATGGTATTCGTTACCGCTGGTATGGGTGGTGGTACGGGTACGGGCGCGGCACCTGTCGTGGCTGAAGTTGCCAAAGAAATGGGTATTTTGACTGTTGGTGTTGTAACAACTCCATTTAACTTTGAAGGCCGTCGCCGTTTAAAATCTGCTGAACGCGGTATTGAAGCGCTTGAAGCACATGTTGATTCATTGATTATTATCCCTAACCAACGCTTGTTAAGCGTATATGGCGATATTTCAATGAAAGATGCTTATAAAAAAGCTGATGATGTATTGTTAAACGCTGTACGTAGTATCTTTGACCTTGTTGTAAACCGTGGTCACATTAACCTTGACTTCGCCGATTTGAAAACTGCAATGAGTACTCGTGGTTATGCCATGATGGGTGCTGGTTTAGGTCGTGGTGAAGATCGTGCACGTCAAGCTGCTGAACAGGCTATCCGTAGTCCATTGCTTGATAACGTCAATATTATTAATGCTAAAGGTGTGTTGATTAACATTACTGGTGGTGATGATATTACTTTACGCGAAACTGAAATCATTACTGATGTTGTGAATCAGATTGTTGACCTTGATGAAGGCGAAATCTTCTACGGTACTGTATTTGATCCAGATGCGCGTGATGAATTACGTGTAACAGTGATTGCAACTGGTTTAACTCGTAATGCAGCAGATGCAGAACCGAGAAAACGTAATACAGTAAGTCATGCATCGTCTCAATCAGCTCAATCTGTTGATGAAGATGACGTTCCTGCAATTAATAAGCGTCAAAATGCAGACAATGAAGTGAGTAGTAACGCAAGTTCTTCTCCGCGCTCTTCTCCGATGAGCATTCAAGATTACTTGAAAAATCAGCAACGTAAGTAAAATATTATTAAATTTAAAAAAAGGCAGTGTTTAAACACTGCCTTTTTTTGTTTTTGATCAATGACTAAATATGCTAACGTATAGCGGTTTTAAAAAAGAAGTTACAAAGCATGGTGAAACAACGTACTCTCAATCGTGTGGTAAAAGCGAGTGGAATAGGTCTTCATAGCGGTCAAAAAGTGATGATCAATTTCATTCCACATACCGTGGATGGAGGTATTGTATTTCGTCGTATCGATTTAAATCCGCCTGTGGAAATCCATGCGAATGCTTTGCTGATTCAAGAAGCTTTCATGTGCTCCAATTTAGTGATTGGAGATATAAAAGTTGGAACAATTGAGCATGTGATGAGCGCAATTGCAGGTTTGGGAATTGATAACCTTATTGTTGAGGTATCTGCGTCTGAAGTTCCGATTATGGATGGAAGTGCTGGCCCATTTATTTACCTGTTAATGCAAGGTGGATTGCGTGAGCTGGATGCGCCGAAAAAATTTATAAGAATATTAAAACCAGTTGAAGCATTAATAGATGATAAGAAAGCAATTTTTAGCCCGCATGATGGTTTTCAGCTAAATTTTACGATTGATTTTGACCATCCGGCATTTGCTAAAGAATATCAGTCTGCGACTATCGATTTCTCTACTGAAACTTTTGTATATGAAGTCAGTGAGGCTCGTACTTTTGGTTTTATGAAAGACTTAGATTATCTCAAAGCAAATAATTTAGCCTTAGGTGCAAGTTTAGATAATGCAATTGGCGTAGATGATACAGGCGTAGTGAATGAAGAAGGCTTACGTTTCGCCGATGAATTTGTGAGACATAAGATTTTAGATGCAGTAGGTGATTTGTATTTGCTTGGTCATCAAATTATTGCCAAGTTTGATGGCTATAAATCAGGACATGCTTTAAATAATCAGCTGTTACGCAATGTTCAAAGTGATCCGAGTAATTATGAAATTGTAACATTTGATGACGAGAATGAATGTCCAATTCCCTATGTGAGTGTGACATAAGTCATTGTCTTTATTTGGCTACGTTATAATGTAACATTTTAAAATGTGATTTATGTCACAAAAATATAGCTAAACTTTTCATAGAATATAAAGTTCATAATTTTTTATTGCTTGCCAAACGTAGTAAAGCTTGGCTAAGCTTAGGGTCGCTCACGAAGTCGGCTGCACTACGTAACATTTCTTGTGTTTCCGGGGGGATGGGTTTAGATGGCTCAGATGAGGGTGGATTGGGAATGTTTTTATTCCTCAAGCGAACCTGAATTCTTTGTAAGTCTTTTAACCCTTCAAGTTGAGATAATTTAGATACATATTGGTTCTGTAAGTAACTGAGTTGACTGATCATCGCCTGATTTTCACCAGTAATGATTAAAGAGCCATTTTGATAACACACGACCTGCCATTGTTCCGGTTGGGGCAATAAGGGTTGGACCATTTTCGTAAGTCTTTGCCATTGCGCGACTTGCGTTGTTAGAAACGTAAGGTTTCCTGTTTTTATGTGTTTTCCGGATTGTTGAAAAACGTTATCGGGTTTAGACATGGGTCATTCTCGGATAGATTCTTGTCTTCATCTTAAGCGTTCATTTCAATCGATATCAAGGAAGAGATCATAAGGAACTTAAGTAAGAACAGTTTCAAGAGGTTTTTATGCACACGCGTCGTATTTTATTAGCGTTTTCACTTGCCGCTTCGGCAGCATCAGTTGCTTTTGCAGATTATCAAACAATTAACCAATCTACTGATTCAGATCGATTGGAACAACTATCAAAAACATTATCTCAAGGTTCATATACTCATCCTGATGATTTAGATCTTCCAGCGAGTGCGAAAGTTTCAGTGACCTTACGCCAAAAAACGGTTGAGCTCAACAATGAGTCACTCGCTAAAAAATATGGCAATACGACAGCTAAGAACTCTTTCAATACCTCTTCTTCAAATGCTTATTCATGGTTAGTTTCTCATCCTCTTCCTGATACAGTGCGTGTTTCTTCCAACTTTGGTGGCCGTACGATGGGTGGTCGTGCCGAACATCACGGTGGATTGGATATGGCTGCTCCAAGTGGTACGCCAATTTATGCTACAGGGCCAGGTATTGTAACCAAATCTGGTTGGGGTACTGGCTATGGTCAATATGTTGAAATTAACCATGGTAATGGCTATTTAACACGCTATGCGCATGCTTCTCGTTTAATGGTACGTGTAGGTGAACAAGTCTCTGCAGGTGAACATATTGCCAATGTAGGTTGTACTGGTCGCTGTACTGGCCCACATTTGCACTATGAAGTAGTAAAAGATGGTCAACGTAAGAATCCAACAACTTACTTGGCGATGCTTCCTTAAAAGCATAGTTAAAAAGATTAAGGTTATTAAATTTATGAATCTGAAAATAACTTAAACCTTTTTTAACGTAAAGATTGTATAAAAAAACGCCATTATTGGCGTTTTTTTGTTATTTTGTTTAATGCTCGGTCAATGACTATTCATTCAGAAAATAATAGGACCCCCTCACATTCACCCATGGCAATAACTAGAGAGGGGTAAAACGTGGTAAAAATACAAAGTAGATTAAAGGACAAGGAACAGGTGAATTATGGCGTTTTACGGTGACTCCGATGCACAAGAAACCCAAGAGTGGCAAGATGCATTCGATTCAGTTTTACAACATATGGGAACTGAGCGCGCGGCATTCTTGTTGGAGAAACTTTATCAACAAGCAATTGCTAAGCATGTTCCCATTCAACGTCTGAATACACCTTACTTAAATACAATTTCTGTTGAAGAACAACCTGCAATGCCAGGCGACCAAGATATGGAACGCCGTATTCGTGCATTGATTCGTTGGAATGCCTTAGCAATGGTACTTCGTGCGAATCAAACAGGTGATGATTTAGGTGGACACTTGGCGAGCTTCGCATCAAGTGCAACATTATATGACGTAGGTTTTAACCATTTCTTCCGTGCAAACAGCAATAACTTTGGCGGAGATATGATTTATTACCAAGGGCACTGTGCTCCTGGTATTTATGCACGTTCATTCCTTGAAGGACGTTTAACTGAAGAACAGTTAAGTAATTTCCGTCGTGAAGTTGGCGGTAACGGTTTACCAAGCTACCCACACCCATATTTAATGCCGGACTATTGGCAATTCCCAACTGTATCAATGGGTCTTGGTCCAATCATGTCGATTTATCAAGCACACATTCAGAAATATTTAATGAATCGTGGCTTGATTAAAGAAGAAAATCGTAAAGTCTGGGCTTATCTGGGCGATGGTGAGATGGATGAGCCAGAAAGTACTGGTGCAATTTCACTTGCTGGTCGTGAAAAACTCGATAACTTGATCTGGGTTGTTAACTGTAACTTACAGCGTCTAGATGGTCCGGTACGTGGTAACGGTAAAATTATTCAAGAATTAGAATCTTTATTCCGTGGTGCAGGCTGGCGTGTCATTAAAGTAGTATGGGGCCGTCATTGGGATCCACTACTTGCAAAAGACAACACAGGCGCTTTAAAAGCGGTAATGGAAGAAACAGTTGATGGCGAGTACCAACGCTATCAAGTGAAAGGTGGTGCATATACACGTGAGAAATTCTTTGGCAAGTACCCAGAAGCTGCGGAACTTGTAAAAGATTTAAGTGATGAAGATATCGATAATCTTAACCGTGGTGGTCATGACCCGTACAAAGTTTTTGCTGCCTATGCAGAAGCAATGAAAGCCAAAGGTCAACCAACAGTTATTCTTGCGAAAACTGTTAAAGGTTACGGTTTGTCTGAAGAAATTGAAGCGGTGAATAAGACTCACCAAATCAAAAAAATGCAGATCGACTCTTTAAAATATGTGCGTGACCGTTTTAACCTGCCATTTACAGATGATAAATTAGAAGAGCTTCCATTCTATCGCCCAAGTGAAAACTCTCCTGAAATGAAGTATATGAAGGCGCGTCGTGAAGCTTTAGGTGGCTATTTACCTGCACGTCGTAAAGAGAGTGAAATTTTAGCGATTCCTGAATTATCTGTATTTGATGCAGTATTAAAAGGTTCTGCAGGCAAAGAACAATCAACTACCATGGTGATGGTGCGTTTAATTGCTTCTTTACTTAAAGAAAAAGCAATTAAAGACCGCGTAGTGCCAATCGTTCCAGATGAAGCGCGTACTTTTGGTCTAGAAGGTATGTTCCGTCAGCTCGGTATTTATGCCGCTCACGGTCAAAAATATACCCCAGAAGACCAAGAACAGTTAATGCATTACCGTGAAGCAAGTGACGGTCACATGCTTCAAGAAGGGATTAACGAAGCTGGGGCGATGAGCGCATGGGCTGCGTTGGCAACAAGTTATTCAACCAATAACTTGCCAATGATTCCAATGTACATGTACTACTCAATGTTCGGTTTCCAACGTATTGGTGACATTGCGTGGGCTGCGGGTGATGCACAGGCTCAAGGTTTCTTGTTAGGTGCAACTGCTGGTCGTACAACATTGAACGGTGAAGGTTTACAGCACCAAGATGGTCATTCGCATATCTTGGCGAACACGATTCCTAACTGTGTATCTTATGATCCATGTTTTGGTTATGAATTAGCTGTAATCGTACATGATGGTTTACAACGTATGTATGTGAACCAAGAGCGTGTGTTCTATTACTTAACTGTAATGAACGAAAACTACGAGCATCCTGCAATGCCTGAAGGCGCTGAGGAAGGCATTAAACGTGGTATGTACTTGTTCGAAAAAGATGAAAAAGCAACTGTTCAATTACTTGGTTCAGGTGTAATTCTTCGTGAAGTGATTAAAGCTGCGAAAATCTTACGTGATGAATACCAAATCCGTTCAAACGTTTGGAGTGTAACAAGCTTCAATGAGTTGTCGCGTGATGGTATGGCATGTGAAGAATACAACCGTTTACACCCACTTGCTGAAGAAGTGAAAGAGTCTTGGGTATCTAAACAATTACGCGGTACAGAAGGTATTGTGGTTTCAGCAACAGATCATATGCGCGCTTATAGCGAACAAATCCGTGCCTATCTTCCAGATGGTCGTCCATTTGTTGCGTTGGGTACAGATGGTTATGGTCGCTCAGATACACGTGCTAACTTACGTAGTTTCTTTGGTGTTGATGCTGCACATATCGTTGTTGCTACTTTGAAAAAATTAGCTGACGAAGGTGAAGTGGATGCACGTTTAGTGAAAGATGCAATTTCTAACTTTGAGTTAGATACTGATCGTCCAGTGGCATGGGCTCCACAAGCACATCCAGAAGTTCAGGCAGTTGCTGAATACAATGAAGCGCAAACAGGTGAGGGGAACTAAGCATGCAAATTAAGACCCCTGATATTGGCGTAGATAAAGCAGTTGTTGCTGAAATTTTGGTAAAAGTTGGCGATAGCATTGCTGAAAACGACAGCCTTGTTTTGCTTGAGTCAGATAAAGCCTCTGTTGAAGTGCCTAGCACTTCAGCAGGTGTAGTCAAAAGCATCTTAATCAAAGAAGGCGATAGCGTAACTGAAGGTACGGTATTGTTTGAACTTGAAGCTGAGGGCGCTGCACCTGTAGCTCAAGCAGAAGAAGTTGCAAAACCTGCACCAGCAGCTGAAAAAGAAGCACCTGCTACAGCACCACAAGTTGCTGCGCAACCAGCAGCGGCAACCACTAGCCAAGTTGTTGAAGTTCAAGTTCCTGACATTGGTGTTGAAAAAGCACTAGTTGGTGAAATTTTAGTAAAAGTTGGCGAGCAAATCGATGTTGAGCAAAGCATCGTTGTGGTTGAGTCTGACAAAGCAACTGTAGAAGTACCGAGCAGTGTTGCTGGTACTGTAGAAAGCATTCAAGTTAAAGAAGGCGATACAGTTAAAGAAGGTGTTGTACTCATTCAAGTGAAAACAACGTCTGCATCAAGTGCGCCAGTTGAAGCTCCTGCTTCTACAGCAGCTACAGCGGCAGCACCTGCACCAGTTCAACAAGAAACTGTAGCTGCGGCTGCTACTCAATCTGGACCAGTTGATATTAACGTTCCTGATTTGGGCGTAGACAAAGCAGTTGTTGCTGAAATTTTGGTACAAGTTGGCGATAAAGTTGATGTAGACCAAAGCCTTGTTGTGGTTGAGTCTGATAAAGCAACTGTAGAAGTTCCAAGTACTGTTGCTGGCGTTGTGAAAGCGATTCACTTGCAAGCAGGTCAACAAGTTTCACAAGGTGTTTTGCTTGCAACAATTGAAGCGGAAGGCCAAGCACCTGCTGCTGCACCAGCGGCAAAAGCAGAAGTAGCTCCAGCTCCTCAGGCAGCAGCACCTAAAGCGGCAGCTCCGACTCAGGCTGTATCTGCTCCAGCGTCTGGTAGTGACAAGTTAACGAAAGAGCAAGAAGCTGAAAACGCTAAAGTTTATGCTGGCCCTGCTGTTCGTAAGCTTGCTCGTGAGCTTGGTGTAGTTTTATCACAAGTTAAAACTTCTGGTGAACATGGTCGTGTGATTAAAGAAGATATCTTTGCGTATGTGAAGACTCGTTTAACTGCACCACAAGTGGCACCAGTTGCTCAAGCTGCTGCTCCGGCTGGTTTACCTTCATTACCTGACTTTACTGCTTTTGGTGGTGGTGAAGTGAAGCCGATGACTCGTTTACAGCAAGTATCTGTGCCACAGTTGTCTTTAAACAACTATATTCCACAGGTAACTCAGTTTGACCTTGCTGATATCACTGAGTTAGAGGCTTGGCGTGGTGAATTGAAGGATGGCTTTAAGAAACAAGGTGTGAGCCTAACAATTTTGGCATTCATTGCAAAAGCGTTAGCACACTTGTTGAAAGAAGAGCCGTATTTTGCTGGTCACTTGTCAGATGATCAAAAGTCTGTATTGCTTCGTAATGAAATTCATATGGGTATTGCGGTTGCAACACCAGATGGTTTGACAGTACCAGTGCTACGTAATCCTGACCAAAAATCAATTAAGCAAATTGCTATTGAATTAGGTGAGCTAAGTAAGAAAGCGCGTGATAAGAAATTAACACCGAAAGACTTACAAGGTGCGAACTTCACGATTACAAGCTTAGGCTCGATTGGTGGTACATCATTTACACCGCTAGTAAATTGGCCGCAAGTTGCAATTTTAGGTATTTCACCAGCAACTATGCAGCCTGTGTGGAATGGTAAAGACTTTGACCCACGCTTAATGTTGCCGTTGTCATTGTCTTATGACCACCGTGTAATTAATGGTGCAGATGCCGCTCGCTTTACCAATAAACTTACGAAACTTCTTAAAGATATTCGTACTTTATTAATCTAATATTTTGAAATGAATTATTAAAACCTCGCTTCGGCGGGGTTTTATTTTGGTATTTAATTTAATTGATTTTAGGTTAATCTAAAGATTAAGAGGGAGTAATCGAGAGAGGAAAAATTTCTCGTTTTGGTTAAAGGAAAAATAATAAATGGCGAGTTTCTTAAAAATCATGTTGCCGATTCTGTTGATTGTATTTTTACTGATGGGATTATGGGTCAGTATTTTACACTTTCCTTGGGAGTGGATGACTTACGTTGCAATGGGCTTAGAAGTATTTGTGGCAACGCTTATTTTGCCATTTGAATTTCAATCACAGCAGGTAGCTGGTATTAACAATTTTGGGTTTATTAACTTAAGTATTTGTTTAGCCATACTATTGGGCTTAGGTCGGTTGTTGGTGTGGGCATGGATAAAATTTTTTGTCTGAATGTTTGAAAAATACCACTACTCGAATATAATAAGCACATACTTCATTGGGGAGTAGCCGCTATTCATTTCTGAATGAATAGGTGATGGTCAACATAATTGTTCAACAGAACATGGTCATCATAGCTTAAACGTCTCATCGTTTCCGAGTTGGCAAGACCTTTGATTTACCACTCTGCAGATATTTGGCTAGCAGGAGGGGTAGGTCATGGGCATTTATGCTAGCCAGAGAAACGATATGCAAGAATTTCTGATTTCTACCTCAATTGTTGCCCTAGCTGAAATGGGCGATAAAACTCAATTACTCGCTCTTTTATTGTCTGCACGTTTCCGTAAGCCAATCCCTATTCTCATTGCGATTCTTTTAGCAACTTTAATTAACCATGGTATCTCTGCTGTGCTTGGGCAGTGGATTACGACCGTTTTGAGTCCCGAAATCTTAGTTTGGGTTCTTGCAGGTGGTTTTATAGGTATGGCGTTCTGGATGCTTATTCCAGATAAGTTAGATGATGAAACAGATAGCATTAATAGATGGCAAAAATTTGGTGTTTTTGGCGCAACTTTTATCTTGTTTTTCTTAGCTGAAATTGGTGACAAAACCCAAATTGCAACAGTGGCCTTAGCTGCTCGTTACGACAGCATTTTCTGGGTCATGCTAGGTACAACTTTAGGTATGATGATTGCCAATGCACCAGCTGTATTTATTGGTAATAAATTGGCTGAACGTTTATCTATTTCACTCATTCATAAAATTGGTGCCGCTATTTTCTTAATTGTAGGTATCTCTACTTTGGCACAACATTATTTCTTCTAAAGTATTTAAAGCTGCCATCAAAAACGCACTCGAATTGAGTGCGTTTTTTGTAGATCGTTTTAGTAGTTAAATTTCACTGTAAAGTTAATTTGGCGTGGGTTGCCCAGAGTTACCATATTTTCATTCAGTGCTCCAGCATAGTAATCTTTATCAAATAGATTACGGATAGCAAGTTGAGCACCCCAATGCCCAGCGTCATAGCCAGCTTCAGTGTCAAAGACTGTATAGCCTGGAATATGAACATCTAACTTATCCATGGTTTTATAAGTTTCTCCACGGAACCCGCCGCCTACATACCAACCAAGTTTTGACGCAGGATCAAATTTATAGCGTGCTGATAAGCTATAAGCATGTTCTGGAATATTATCAAGAGACTTTCCAACATTGCTAATATTTGCATCTTTACTAATTTCTGCATCAGCCGTGTAGGTATAAGTTGCGGTGAGCTTTAAACCATCAAGAATATCTGCATTTAGTTCAGTCTCAATCCCACGAGTTAACTGTTCACCGCGCTGGATTTTGAAAGTAGTATCCGTAGGGTCGTTGACCAAAAAATTTTGACGTTTTAAATCATACCAAGCGATACTACCTTGTACACGCTGATCATGACTTTGTAATTTCATCCCGACTTCAACCTGTTTACCTTTTTCAGGATCAAAAGTATTTCCAGCAGAGTCTGAGCCACTTGTTGGGAAGAAGGATGTTGCATAGCTGACATAAGGTGCGACTACATCATTGATTGTATATAACAATGAGGCATTACCCGTAAAAGCTTCTTCCGATTTTTTAGTATTTGTATTTTTAACTAAATCTACAGTTTGAGTTTGAGCCCAATCTTGGCGGCCAGCAAGATTTAAAACGAGCTGGTCATTAATCTGAATGCGGTCGCGTAAATATAACCCCATATATTTTAGACGGTTTATATCATGGTTCGTGACTTTTTCAGGGCAAGTAACTTTTGTGCCGTACTTTGGTGAATAGAGATTCAAATTTGTGGCAGTACAGCGATTATTTAGATAATCATTTTTATCTTGCAGACCATCTATTCCGACCGTTATCTGGTGTGCCATATCCGCAATTTGAAAGGTCTTTTGGACACTATTGTCGATTGAGAAACTTAGATTGCTGACATCCTGATAGCGTGCTTGACGCTTAAGGGTTGTATGGTTTTTATCCGTCCAGCCATTGTAAAATACGGCAGGGCCAATCATTTCGGTTTTTTGAATTGCAAAGTTTTGCTTAAACTCCCAGCCATTATTAAAAGCATGCCTAAAGTTATAACCTGTACGGAATACGTCGGCATCATAAGCTCCGTAGCTCGGTTCACCAATAAATAAGTCTTTAGGTAAGCTTCCATTAGGATTATCTTTTAAGGTACCAATGACGGGTAAACCTTGCTGACGAATATATTCGCGGTGTTGGTAACTTGCGATGACAGAAAGGTCCGTGTTATCTCCTAAATCGAAGTTATAAGAAGGGGAGATGTAGTAATTTTTAAAATACACATAATCTGTCGGGTCATCTTGGTCAGAAATACGGCCATTTAAACGGAAAGCACCTTTTTCACTATTATTGGGACTATAGTTGAAATCGAATGTGCCTTCTTTAAGACTATAACTACCATAAGTCATGCTAGCACGAGCAAAACTTTCTGCTTGAGGGCGTTTAGTGACTAAATTAACAACGCCACCGGGCTGGACCAATCCAAAATTAATAGAAGCTGGACCTTTTAATATTTGTACTTGGTCAAGTCCTGATATTTCGGCACCTACAAAAGTATTTTGTTGGGCTTGTCGTAAACCATCTATGAAAATTTGATCAGAAGATGTTTGTCCACGAATAATAAAATCATCCCAACCCCGACGACCAAGTTGCCCAGCAGAAATACCAGCTACACCATTTACTGCTTCTGCTAGAGTTCTTGCTTGTTTTTGGTCAAGCTGTTCACGTGTTACCACCGAAACCGACTGCGCAGTTTTAAATAAGGGTGCATCTGATTTTAAAACCGATGCAGCTTTCGTTGCGACATAGGGAGAGGTAGTTTCTTTTTGTGCCTGAATAGAAATTGTGGGTAGCACACTGGTCGAATTTTGTTGTTCTGCTGTTTCATCAGCATGACTTGCTGTCATCAAACTAAAAATAGCAACTGCTAACAATGTTTTGGAGCTTGAAAAATAAGGTGCTTGGTTCATGGGAGGCCTAGGCAGCGCAAAAGACAAAACTGATAATGAGAATTATTTTAATTTATTGTGAGTTAATTTTAAATAACATTATGATTCATTTATAAAATAAGAAAAGCAAAAGCTATTTTAAAATATTATGAGAAAAATAAAGCAATTCATTGCAAGAATTATCGAATCTCTTCATTTTTATATGGGTATAAAAATAACTAATATTTAAAGTTTTTTTGGGGATTACATAGGGTTTGAAAAAATAATATCGTAGATATTATTTGATAATGGCGTACATAAATGTATTAGTTTTACCAGTTTGGTCAAAGGCGAAAGCATACAAGCCAATCAATTTTTAATTATTGTTTAAGATAGGGCTGTCGTGATTAATTCAGTTAGGTTAATTGGTATGCTAAAAAGCAGATTAATAAGGAATATTTAGAAACGAACTTTATCTATTGCTGAAAAAGGCAAAGATAATATGAAAATTGCATTGAAATTTGTTTATAATAGCTCACGGAATTTACCAGTGAGATTGTTATGCTGACCATCGTTCAAGAAGCGCTAACCTTCGATGATGTCTTATTACTTCCTGCCTACTCTACTGTTCTCCCAAAAGATGTCTCTTTAAAGACACGTTTAACTCGCGGCATTCATTTAAATATCCCATTAGTTTCTGCGGCAATGGATACAGTGACTGAGTCACGTATGGCGATTGCAATGTCACAAAATGGTGGTATCGGGATTTTGCACAAAAACATGGATATTGCTGCTCAAGCTGCAGAAGTACGCCGTGTAAAGAAATTCGAAGCGGGTATGGTGAAAGATCCTATCACTGTAACGCCTGAAACTACAGTACGTGAACTGATTGCAATTACCACTGCTAATAACATTAGCGGTGTACCTGTTGTTAAAGACGGCAAGGTTGTTGGTATTGTGACAGGCCGTGATACACGTTTTGAAACCAATTTAGAACAACCTGTTAGCAACATCATGACAGGCCAAGATCGTTTGGTGACTGTGCGTGAAGGCGAGTCTAAAGAAAATATTCAAGCATTATTGCAAAAACACCGTATTGAAAAAGTCTTGGTCGTTGGCGAGAGCAACGAACTTAAAGGTCTCATTACAGTGACTGACTTCCGTAAAGCTGAGAGTTATCCAAACAGTTGTAAAGATGATCTTGGTCGTTTACGTGTTGGTGCTGCGGTAGGTACAGGTGCTGATACTCCAAGTCGTGTGGAAGCATTGGTTGAAGCTGGTGTTGACGTAATTGTTGTTGATACAGCACATGGTCATTCAGCTGGTGTAATTGAACGTGTACGTTGGGTGAAACAAAACTTCCCTCAAGTACAAGTAATTGGCGGAAACATCGCAACTGGTGATGCTGCATTAGCATTATTAGATGCAGGTGCAGATGCTGTAAAAGTGGGTATTGGTCCTGGTTCTATCTGTACAACTCGTATTGTGGCAGGTATTGGTATGCCACAGATTTCTGCGATTGATAGCGTTGCTAACGCACTGAAAGATCAAATTCCTTTAATTGCAGATGGCGGTATCCGTTTCTCTGGCGATATGGCAAAAGCGATCGGTGCAGGTGCAAGTACAATCATGGTTGGTTCACTTTTAGCTGGTACTGAAGAAGCGCCTGGCGAAGTTGAGTTTTTTCAAGGTCGTTACTACAAAGCATATCGTGGTATGGGTTCATTAGGTGCAATGGCGGGAGCAACCGGTTCTGCTGACCGTTATTTCCAAGACTCAAAAGCGGGTGCTGAGAAGTTAGTACCAGAAGGCATTGAAGGTCGTGTTCCATATAAAGGCCCAATGGGTAACATCGTTCATCAAATGATGGGTGGTTTACGTTCATCGATGGGTTATACAGGTTCATCTGTGATTGAAGATCTTCGCCAAAATGCAAAATTTGTGAAAATTACTTCAGCAGGTATGTCTGAGTCACATGTTCATGATGTAACGATTACTAAAGAAGCTCCAAACTATCGTGTTGGTTAGATTTTGGTAACCAAAACAATGAAGAAAGCCGTCATTACACTGACGGCTTTTTGTTTTTGGTGTAAAGTAAATCTAACGAAAAGAAATATGGCGGAATTGCCATATATGAAGTGAGCCACCGCTGAAGTGGCGTAAGAATGAGATAAGCTATGAGTTATTTTGGAACGGATGGTATTCGTGGAAAATTTGGGCAAATGCCTATTACTCCAGAGTTTGCTTTAAAACTCGGTTTTGCTGCAGGGAAGGTATTAAAACGAACGAGTCCAAAAAATAAACCGCTCGTTGTATTAGGAAAAGACACACGTTTATCTGGCTATATTTTAGAATCTGCTTTACAGGCAGGCTTAAACGCTGCTGGCGTATATGTTCATTTACTTGGTCCATTACCAACACCAGCAATCGCACATCTTACTCGTGCTTTGCATGCACATGCAGGTATTGTTATTTCTGCTTCGCATAATCCATATTATGATAATGGGATTAAATTCTTCTCAAGTGAAGGCAAGAAATTACCAGATTCATTACAAGAAGAAATTAATCAAGAATTAGAAAAAGACTTATTTATTGAGGACACTGCAAACTTAGGTAAAAGTGTTCGTGTAAATGATGCAAACGGTCGTTATATCGAATTTTGTAAATCTACTTTCCCTTACCACTTTGATTTAAATAATTTAAAGATTGTGTTGGACTGTGCTCATGGCGCGGCATATAGCGTTGGGCCTTCAGTTTTCCGCGAGCTAGGTGCAAAAGTCATTGCTTTATATAATGAACCAGATGGCTTAAATATTAATGAAAGCTGTGGTTCAACACATCCTGAACACTTGCAAAAAGCAGTGGTTGAGCACCAAGCAGATTTAGGAATTGCATTTGATGGCGATGCTGACCGTGTTGTGATGGTTGATAAGTTTGGTAACTTAATTGATGGTGACCATATCTTATATATTTTGGCAACTCAGGCTCAAAATAAGCCAGCTGGTATTGTTGGTACTGTCATGAGTAATATGGCACTTGAAGTTGCACTTGAAAAAGCAAATGTTAATTTTGTTCGTGCAAAAGTCGGTGACCGCTATGTATTACAGGCTTTAGAAGAAAATGGTTGGGTGACAGGTGGCGAACCTTCTGGTCACATTCTCACTTTAGACAAGAGTACGACTGGTGATGCCATTATCGCCGCGCTTCAAGTTTTAACGGTGATGGTCGAGCAAAATAAGGCTCTTCATGAATTGGTTCAAGACTTTAAACTATTCCCACAAGTTCTTTTAAATGTACATTTAGAACAAATGCTTGATCCATATTCTATTCCAGCATTGGTTACTGAATTTGATAAAGCAGAAGCACAGCTTAAAGGCCGTGGACGTATCTTGATCCGTAAGTCTGGAACAGAACCAGTGATTCGTGTCATGGTTGAAGGGGATAATGAGCAAGAAGTAAATACTTTAGCTCAGCATTTAGCAGATGCGGTTCGTTCACAAGCACAAGTCGCATAAGGTGTATGACATGAGTGATGTCATTAAAGATTTAAGTGAATTACGCTTGAGCTATGAGCAGGGCGAGTTGTATGAGGGACAGGTTGAATCAAACCCTCATCAGCAGTTTCTTGGTTGGTTTAACCATGCTCTAGCTGCCAATTTGCATGAACCCTATACCATGTCGTTAGCAACAGCAGGTGCTAATGGCAGACCTCATGTTAGAACTGTTTTGTTACGTGGTGCCACGGAAGCTGGGTATGATTTTTATACTAACTATGACAGTCAGAAAGGTATTGATTTGGCAGAAAATCCTTATGCCGAATTATTATTTTACTGGCCGAGTCTAGAGCGTCAGGTGAGAGTTGGTGGTCGTGTTGTAAAAATTTCTGAACAGGAATCTACAGACTACTATCGTAAACGACCACGTGATAGTCAAATTGCAGCGCATATTAGTGCTCCTCAGAGTGGCAAAATCGAAAGTCGGGAACTGTTACAACAACGTTTCCAAGACTTACAGCAACAAGTTGCAAGTCATGAAGTACTCGATAAACCGGAGTTCTGGGGAGGCTATCGTCTGCAACCGGATTATTATGAATTCTGGCAAGGGCGACCAAATCGTTTACATGACCGCTTGAGTTATGAAAAAATCGACGGTCAATGGATGTTGCACCGGCTGATGCCTTAAATGACAAAAATACAAATCAAACAAAGACCTTTATTGACACGCCCTGAACAGTTTCAGGGCGTGCCTCCGTTTATTGCCGAGATTTTGGCAAGACGTGGAGTCCAATCTGAACAGGAACTAGAGCTCAAGCTTAAGAATTTACTCGCTCCTGAGCTCAAAGGTTTAGAAACCGCTGTAGCCTTAATGGACCAAGCCATTGATGAGCAGAAAAAAATTGTTATTGTCGGGGATTATGATGCCGATGGAGCAACCAGCACAGCTTTAATGGTTCTGGCACTTCGTGATATGGGTGCACAAGTTGACTATCTGGTTCCTGATCGGTTTAAGTATGGTTATGGTTTAACGCCTGCTATTGCTGAATTAGCCTATTCAACATACCACCCCCATATATTAATTACTGTGGATAATGGTATTTCGAGCCATACGGGTGTAGAGGCTGCTCATACATTAGGTATGCAGGTCATTATTACCGATCACCATTTAACCACTAAAGAAACTCCACCAGCAGAAGCAGTTGTAAACCCAAACCAATTAGGCTGTGATTTTCCAAGTAAAGCTTTAGCGGGAGTTGGCGTTGCTTTTTATGTCTTGGCGAATTTGGCAAGTTTACGTAACAAGCAAGGCAAGAGCACAAGTAAGGTAACTCAATACCTAGACTTAGTTGCTTTGGGGACTTATGCGGATGTTGCTGTATTAGATTATAACAACCGAATATTGGTTGATGCAGGCGTAAAAAGAATTCAACAACAACAATGTCGAGTGGGAATTCTAGCGCTATTAGATATTGCTGGTCGAGAAGCCGTTTCATTGCGGGCACAAGATCTAGGATTTGTGATAGGGCCCCGTATTAATGCTGCTGGGCGTATGGAAAGCATGCGTATTGGTATTGAGTGCTTGTTGGCAGAGAATATGGAAACTGCTTATCCTATTGCTCAACAATTAAATCAATTAAATATAGAGCGCCGTCAAGTTGAAGGAGCGATGAAACAACAGGCTCTTACAGCTTTAGATAATCTGCAACTTTCAAAAGAAAATATCCCGTCCGCTCTCGTACTGTTCGAAGAAAGCTGGCATCAAGGTGTTATTGGAATTGTGGCCGGGCGTTTAAAAGAGCAGTTTCATCGACCTACTATTGTTTTTGCCCCTGATGAAGATGGTATTCATATCAAAGGGTCTGCGCGTTCAATTGACGGCGTGCATATTCGAGATACGATTGAACAAGTTGCAGAGCGGCATCCAGAGCTGGTCAGCCATTTTGGTGGGCATGCCGCAGCAGCAGGTTTAACAATTCGAAAAGAGAACTTTGATGCTTTTAAAACGGTTTTTACCGCTTGTGTAGATGCAATGGATGAATCACTTTTTCAGGCAACTTTGTGGACTGATGGAGAGTTGCCAGCTTCGGCTTTACAACTTGACACGCTAACCTGGATAGAGCAGTTGGGGCCATGGGGACAAAAATTCCCTTTTCCTCAGTTTGAAGGCCTTTTCAAGATAATAGATTATCGTTGGCTTAAAGAAACCCATCTAAAACTTAAAGTGGCACTAGATCAATATAGTTTTGACGCAATTGTCTTTAATGCAGCAGGTCGATTTGAGTTCGACCCTATGCGAGATCATGTCCATTTAGTTTATGAGATTGACCGTAATGTATTTAATGGGAACGTGAATTTGCAGTTGCGCATCGTACATTTAAAGCAATAAAAAAACCGCTCTATTGAGCGGTTTTTTATAAGCTTTTAGACTAGATTAGAAGCGGTATCCTGCACGAACACCATAAGTGTTGTCGTTGTCACCGAATCCAATACGACCTTCAACACTTACTTGCTGATTTAAGAATTTTTTAGCATTGATGCCAAATTCATCTTTATCAGTTAAGTCATTGTTGTAGTAGTCAGCACCTACACTGAAAGTTTTGTCGATGTAGTAGTCACCACGAACTTTATATTCGTCTAGGTCACCAAACGCACCGAATGCTTCAAGGTTTACGTCATGTTGACCTACTTGAGTAACGTATTTAGCACGAACTGTTGGATCAGCGCCGTCTTTACCGTCTTTTTCGTCGTAGCCTTTAACACCTAGAGCAAGTAATAAACCAGGAGCTGGTAAATAACCTACTTCAGCAGCATAAGTCGTAACTTTACTATCAATATTAGTGTTGTCGATTTCACGTTCATTTCGGCCTACATCACCGCTAACGTAGAAATCTGAGTTAGGAACATAGTATTCAACGCCTACGCCATACTGAGTGTCTTTTGTACCGCTGTTATCGCCATAGTTGATAAGAGCGTTAACATTACTTGCACGGCTTAAGAAAGCTGCTTCAGCAAGTGGAGCGTTACGAGTTTGAACAGGATTAAAGTAATAAGTCCCGTCAACACCAAATTTGCTTACACTGCTGCCGTCATCTGGATCAAGATAATTGTAAGAACCACCAACTTCAGCTTGGTAAGCGTTTGCTGCGCCACTTACTGCCAGTGCAGATAAAAGAGCTGATGCAATTGCTAGTTTTTTCATGGAATCTCTCCCCTCTAAAAAGCGATTTTATAAATGTTTTGTTACAACTTTTAGTCTAGAGGAAAATGCTTGATCGTCAATCTTAGACAAGTAACCATACTGTAACTATGTGCTTTTTTTGTAAACATATTTAACTTAAGTAATTGATTTTAAATTATAAAAATAGAATGTTTTATTTTATTAAAATTGAGGATGTTTTGTGTAGATCATAAAAAATGCTGTAAAAGTACCCGATTTTGTATGAGGATGTTACCAATTAATCTTAAAATGAAATGAAGAACGCTCAGATAAATCTATCCAAGCGTTTATATCTTTAATTAATAAATTCTTATGAATTAGAAACGGAATGTTCCATTAATACCAAAAGAATCAGCATCCTCAACAGTCGTATAAGTTAAGCCTACTGCTAATTGTGGTGTAATGAATTTTTGTGCACGAAGACTAAAAATTGTATCTGAATCTTCTGCTGTTGAATCTGCAAAAGATGCTCCAATACTTAAAGTTGGATCAAGATAAAGATCTGCACCTAAACGATAAGTGGTTTCATCCCCAATATAAGTTTGTCCTTCAAAATTAGTATAAAAACCAGAAATTTGAGTAACATACTTGGCACGTAGAGTTACGACTGTATCTTCATCTTCACCAGTTACGGCTGCGGCATTTGACAACGAAGTAATAAAGCCATATTTAGCTGCTTGTATTGGATCGAAACTTTCAGATAAATCTGTTACACCAGCAGCCAATAATAATCCATCTGTTGGTAGGAAACCGACCTCTACAGCATAGCCATTACCGTTATCATCAGCTGAACCGAAATCATTTGCAGTGGCTTCTCTTTTTGTACGGTTAAATGCTCCTGATAAATAGAGCGAGGTATTTGGAATAAAGTATTCACCAGTAATACCTACAGAACTAAATTCGAGTTTTCCAGAATCTTCATCATCTTCTAGTTTGCTATATGCATAGCCTAGTCCAATATTTGAAGATTTATTTAGAAATGCAGCTTCTGCTAAAGGATATGTTTTTGTTTCAACTGGATTAAAATAATATTTGCCGTTAATACCGAAGCTATTATTTTCTCCCCCATCCATATCTGTAAATTCGTACATTGTACCAACTTCAGTTTGATAGGCATTTGCATTGAAAGCACATGTGGCGGTAAGGATTGCGAATAAAATATTTGATTTTTTCATGAGAAAAACTCTAGTAATGAATGTTATAAAGTTATTAAGATTTTAAGTTGTTAATTTTAATATATTTTTATGATATTAATCAATAATATTATATCTACTTATCTTTTTTAGAGTGATAAAAATCAATAAGTTTTAGTCCTTTTGTTTGGGAATGACAAGCTATGCTAAAATAATCGACTGTTTATCTGCTTTTATGGGAACACTCGCGTGGAAATTAATCCTTATCTAAACCAATTGAAAGACTTAACTGATCGTAGCCAAACACTACGGGGGTATCTTTGACTACGATCTAAAGAAAGAACGTTTAGAAGAAGTTTTACGTGAGTTAGAAGACCCTGCAATCTGGAGCGATCAAAGTCGTGCTCAGGCTATGGCCAAAGAAAAGGGCGAGCTTGAAAATGTCATTAATGTGTTAGACGGTTTAGCAACACAGCTTGAAGATGCAAAAGCAATGCTAGATTTGGCCGTAGAAGCCGATGATGAAAGCCTGCTTGAAGACGTTCAGTCTGAGCTTGGTGCTGCCGAAGATGAACTGGCTAAACTTGAATTCCGTCGTATGTTTAGTAATCCAATGGACCCAAATCCTTGCTATGTCGAGATTCAATCGGGTTCAGGTGGTACAGAAGCACAAGACTGGGCATCTATGCTGTTACGTATGTATATGCGCTGGATTGAACGTCACGGTTTTAAAGCAGAACTTATGGAAGTATCTGACGGTGATGTGGCTGGTATCAAGTCTGCAACGATTCGTGTTGAAGGTGAATATGCCTATGGTTGGTTACGTACCGAATCAGGTGTACATCGTCTAGTTCGTAAATCACCATTTGATAGCGGTAACCGCCGTCATACCTCATTCTCTGCGGTATTTATTTCACCGGAAGTTGACGACAATATTGAAATTGATATCAATCCGTCTGATGTTCGTACCGATACTTACCGTGCATCGGGTGCGGGTGGTCAGCACATTAACAAAACTGATTCGGCAGTACGTTTAACTCACATGCCAACAGGTATTGTGGTGGCATGTCAGAACCAGCGTTCACAACATGCTAACCGTGACCATGCATGGAAACAGTTACGTGCGAAGTTGTATGAATTGGAAATGCAAAAACGTAATGAAGCAGCTCAAGCTCTAGAAGACTCGAAGTCTGATATTGGTTGGGGAAGCCAGATTCGTTCGTATGTATTAGATGATTCACGTATTAAAGATTTACGTACGGGTGTTGAAAACTCTAATACGGGTGCTGTTCTTGATGGTGACCTTGACCGCTTTATTGAGGCGAGTTTAAAACAAGGTTTATAAGAGTCTGATGAACTTTTAGTTTAAATACAGTTCATCTATGAATATGTAGGACTCTTGGATTTTTAGCGATTAAAACGGCAAAGCAGTTCAGTACTTAAATGTTAATCGAAAAAATACGATATCAATATCGAAAAAAATAGATATGAATATCGAAAAAATGCGATATGATGTTTTTGAAATGCTGAACAAAGCTTTGTTCGTTTAAAAAGACGTGTTGAGCCTATGGATATTGATGCAATTAGCAAAGCCCTTTCCAATCCTCTGCGCAGGCAAATTTTGCAATGGTTAAAAGAACCTGAACATTATTTACCTGTAGAAGAATGTGGCGGTAGTTTTGAGAAGGGTGTTTGCGCAGGTCATATTGAACGTTTGGGTGAAGTAGCTCAGTCTACAATGTCTAATCATTTGTCTGTGTTACAGCAGGCGGGGCTTATTCAGGTCCAAAAATATGGTCAATGGTCTTATTTTTCACGTAACGAAGCTTTGATTCAGCAATATATCGAACATTTAAAACAAACACTTTAACTATACTAAAGTGTAAGTCGAGGCGATTATGGCTGAACTCAATACTCCTTTAACGGTTGGTGATTTTGAAATTAAAAATCGACTAGTTATGGCTCCACTAACACGTGCGCGTAGTGGTGAAAGTCGAGTACCTAACGATTTAATGGTGGAATATTATCAACAACGTGCAAATGCTGGTCTGATTCTGACTGAAGCAACAGTGATTGGTTCAAAAACTGTGGGTTATGCAGAAACTCCAGGGTTATGGTCACAAGAGCAAGCACAGGCTTGGAATAAGATTATTGAGGCAGTTCATGCTCAAGGTTCGAAAATTGTAGCTCAACTTTGGCATGTGGGACGTATTTCGCATCCTGAACTTTTAGAAGGTGATACACCTGTTGCGCCGAGTGCGATTCAGCCTGCTGGTGAAGTGAGTTTGTTACGCCCTAAACGTCCATATGTGAAGCCGCGTGCACTTTCAATTGAAGAAATTAAAGAGGTCGTTGCTCAATATAAACATTCAGCAGAATTGGCTAAGGTTGCTGGTTTTGATGGCGTTGAGTTACATGCCGCTAATGGTTATTTAATTGACCAGTTCCTTCAAAGCAATACCAACCAACGTAATGATGAGTACGGTGGTCCGATTGAAAATCGCGCTCGTTTATTATTAGAAGTGATTGACGCATTTATTGAAGTGTGGGGCGCTGGCCGAGTAGGTGTACATATTGCACCACGTGGTGATTCACACGATATGGGTGATGAAAATCCGTTAGCGACATTTGGTTTTGTCGTTGAGCAATTGAATCAACGTAATGTTGCTTTCATTTTCTCTCGTGAATATGAAGCTGCTGACAGTATTAGTCCTCAACTTCGTGAAAAATTTAATGGTGTATGGATTGCCAACGAAAACCTAACTCCAGAATCTGCAAAACGTATCTTGCGTGATGGTGGGGCTGACGCTGTATCTTTTGGTAAAGCTTATATTGCAAATCCGGACCTGTTGCAGCGTTTAGAGCAAAACTTACCTTTAAATGAGCTTCAACCTACTACTTTATATGCTAAAGGTGCGGAAGGTTACACAGATTATCCAGCGTTGGAAGCTTCATAAAATAGTATTAAATATTTAAAGATTTACTAATTGCTGATCTTGTTAGTTTATGAGCTCAGTAAATAGCTTTTCTTATAAATGGTAGAGTTTCAGTATAGAAGCTCTGCCATTTTTTTTATCTATGTTATATTTTCCCCAGTTTTTAAACTTTGATTATTTGAGGCAAACCGCTTGGCGACCCCATTTTGGTACAACACCGCACTTCATTTATTAAAACCTTTTTATCGCTGGCGAATAAAAAAACGTGCAGAAAACCAGCAATTGTATGATCAGGAATGTCTAGAAAGATTTGGACCGTTTGAATCTCCTAAAAATGTGCGAGCGATTTGGTTCCATGCCGTTTCGGTCGGAGAAACAAATGCTGCGCAGCCATTAATAGAACATTATCTTAAACTTGGGCAGCCTGTTTTAGTCACCAATACCACTAAAACAGGGCAGGCCCGTGCCAAATCATTATTTTTAAAACCACCTTATCTAGACTTATTTCAAGCGGTCTATTTGCCAGTGGACCAGAAGCATTCGGTGAAAGAGTTTTTTGAATTATATCAGCCTCGATTGTTAGCATTAGTTGAAACAGAACTTTGGCCAAATTTAATTGATCAGGCCAAGCAACAGCATGTGCCTTGTTTATTATTAAATGCACGCTTGTCGGAAAAATCGGCTAAAGGATATGGGCGAGTTGCGGGGCTAACGGCAGGAATGCTCAAAAACCTTGATTGGGTCTTGGCACAAGATGCTGCGACTCGACAACGCTATGTGGAACTTGGTTTAGATCAACAAAAAAGTCAGGTGGTTGGAAATATTAAATTTGATATTCACGCCCCAGAAACATTTGTAAATCAGGCAGCACAATTACGCCAGCAATGGTATTTGGGGCAACGTAAAGTTCTGACAATTGCCAGTACACATGCACCCGAAGAACAGCAAATTTTGCAGGTACTTCAGCCTTATTTAAAGTCAGATCCAGATTTAGTTTGTATTGTGGTGCCACGTCATCCTGAACGGTTTGATGAAGTATTTGAAATTTGCCAAAACTTAGATTTAGTGACTCATCGTAGAAGTATGAATCATGGCATTCATGCAAGTACGCAGGTTTATTTAGCCGATAGTATGGGGGAGCTTTGGTTATGGTATGCCTTAAGTCAGGTGTGCTTTGTGGGGGGATCGCTTAATGAGCCAGGTGGTGGGCACAATATTTTAGAGCCTATGGTTTTAAATGTGCCGACAGTCATTGGACCACGTTATTTTAATTTCCAAACGATTGTTGATGAATTCATTGATGAAAATGGTGTGCTGATTGCTCAAGATGCTGAGCAAGTTGTAGCAATCTGGATGGCTTGCTTAGCTGAACCTGATGACGCTCAGCAAGTGGTAGAGCAAGCGCATAAAGTTTTACATCGCAATAAAGGTTCTTTGCAAAAACATATTGGGATAATTAACAGATATCTAGCCGAAAAATCATGAATATCGTTTTATTAGAACCAGAAGATGTTCAATCAGACACGTGGTTAATTCACTCAAAACGCCAATTACAGCATTTACGTGAACACCTTGATATTGCGGTTGGAGATCAGCTTAAGGTTGGGATTCGAAATGGTGCGCGATATGTCACTGAAATTGTTTCTATCACAGAACAAAAGGTAGATGTACGCCCAGTTTGCGAAGAAATAGTACCTGCAAAACTTCCAGTACATTTAATTGTAGCTTTGCCAAGACCTAAAGTTTTACGCCGTTTAATGATGGATAGTGTGACTTTAGGTGTTGAAAAAATTAGTCTGATTCATAGTTATCGGGTCGATAAAAGCTATTGGCAGACTCCATTTTTGCAGCAAATCGACAACTATGTGACTTTGGGGCTTGAGCAAGCAGGGGACACGATTGTTCCTGAAATTCAAATTTATAAACGCTTTAAGCCTTTTGTTGAAGATGTTTTGCCGAGCTTAATTTCAAAAGAAATACCTGCCTATGTGGCGCATCCTTATGCTGAGCAGAGCATGCCAACCCATATTAGCCATGCTTGTAGTATTGTGGTCGGACCCGAAGGTGGTTTTATCCCTTATGAGGTTGATTTGCTCACAAAAAACGGCTGCCAAGCTGTGAGCTTAGGCAACCGTATTTTAAGAACTGAAACGTCTATTTCTTATATTTTAGGTCGTCTCTTTAGTTGATGCTTCAGGGTTTAAAAGCGGCTGATTCGCAGCCATTTTTAATTCCTGAATTGGGTAAGGAATATTAATACCATGCATACTAAAAGCCTGTTTTACTTGAGCTTGAATTGTACTCGTAGATGAAGACATATCAGTTTCAGTTGTATCAACCCACCAACGTACAGTTAGGTTAACCGAGAAATCTGCTAAAGCTGTGACGTTAACAGAGAAGGCTGGCTGACTAAGTACATTTCGGTCATTATTAAGAATATCTAAAATAATCTGTTTGGCCTTTTGTTCATCATCGTCATATCCAATTCCGACCACAAACTCGCAGCGTCGTTGTTGATAAGCAGTATTTACAGTTAAAGCACTCGTATAAACAGTTGCGTTTGGAATGACAATACGACGACCATCTGGCGAACGTAAGAATGTTGCACGAATCTGAATATCTTCAACAGTTCCTTCAAGTGAGTTCACCACGATTGAGTCGCCAATACGGAATGGCTCACTTAATAAAATTAAAATACCTGACAGTAAGTTCTGAAAAATATCTTTAAATGCGAAACCAATTGCGACCGAACCAATCCCTAATGCGCTCATTAATTGGCCTGGAGTAAACCCTGGAATCATGATGACTAATGCAATTAAGAAACCAAAAAATAAAATTGCTGTACTACCTACGCGGTTCAATACCAGAACTAGATTTTGACGAGTATAAGATCGGTTTTCTAAGGTTTTACGAACAAAGAATTTAAATAATTTGGTGAGTAGCCAAAAAATAACAAAGACGATGATTGCAATACAAATATAAGGCACACGTTCCCAGAAGCTATCCACAATTTTATCAATTGTGGTATAGGCATCATGATACTTTTCAGTATGGGCCAAAACCGTTTGAGTGGTTTTAGTCCCAGCCTCTTGCAAAAGTTCGCCTGTATTTTTTGCGACATCCGTTAAGGATTTTTGTTCATCAGCCACGATAAGTCTCTATTAAAAAAAGTTTATGAAAGCGATGATCGGCTTTCATTATAGTAGGAGATAAAATGTGCGCCTACTATAATGAGTTCATCTGAATAATAAAGTGTTTTTTAATTAAAAGTATTCCGTTCCTTTTTGTAAGATTTGTGACGGTGTTTCTAGAGTATCGGTCCCTGAGAAATAGTAAAAAATTCCTGCTGTTGAAATGAGGCTAATTAAAATAGCCACTAAAATAAGCCAAGCCATAAGTTTTTCTATAAACGTTGATGGTCGAACAGGACCATACTGATTGGTACCTGCTGTACCTGAGGCAAGCAGTAAATAAATCATAAAGAAGAACTGAATAACTGGAATGAATAACAGTAATCCCATCCAGCCACTCTTATTTAAATCATGCAGACGTCGAACAACGAGAACAATATTTAAATAAATCAAGAAGACCGAAAAAGCCCAGACCACTAAAGCACTGAGGCCAGAAAGAGAACTATAAAATTCAAAATTAAACAGATTACTTGAAAGCTGAAAACTTCCAAAAAATGAGGCCAAAATAAGATAACCTACAAGGGTGACTAAATAAATTAGTCCATATCCACCTAAATAGCTCATACGATTAAAGCGACCATGAATTGAAAAAGGACTATCTTTAAAAGGGAGCTGGGGTGGGCGTGAAGAGGTTGTTTGGGCAAACATATTATTTTATTCCTGTGCTCGATATGAGAGACAAAATAATCTTTGTTGATGATCAAAACCATCAAATCTTGAAAAAATTATAAAAGTAAAAGCTATAGACAAATGTTTTAAATCAACTTAATTTTATAAAAATGTTCACAATTTCGTATGCTTGAGTAAGTGGTTAATATATGACCAAAGTCGCATTGTTTGGACTTTGAAAGAGTCATCATACTGCAAAGGCATGCAAATAAGATCCAGTAAAATAATAGCCACAGTCTCGAGATGGGATGCACAAGATCAAGGAAGTTGCGTATGAATGAGATCTATCCAGTACCAGAGGAATTTAAAAAAACAGCTCGTACTGTTGAAGCAGACTACTTTAAACGTTATCAACACTCTATCGAGAGCCCAGATGAGTTCTGGGCAGAGCAAGCTAAAATTGTCGATTGGATAAAGCCATTTACCCAAGTTAAAAATACGAGTTTTGACAAAGACAATTTCAAAATTGAATGGTTTGCCGATGGTGAGTTGAACGTGTCAGCAAATTGCCTAGACAGGCATCTTAAAGAACATCCTCATAAACCTGCAATTATTTGGGAAGGTGACCATCCTTCTCGCCATAAAATCGTTTCTTATAAAGAATTACACGATGAAGTCTGCCGCTTTGCTAACGTTTTAAAGAAATATGGCATTGGTAAGGGTGATCGTGTTGTGCTCTATATGCCAATGGTCACTGAAGCTGCAATTGCCATGTTAGCCTGTGCCCGTATTGGCGCAGTTCACTGTGTGGTATTTGGTGGTTTCTCACCAGACTCTTTAGCAAGTCGTATTGAAGACAGCCAAGCTAAACTTGTGATTACAGCAGACTCGAGCCTACGTGCGGGTAAGTTGTTACCACTCAAAGAAAATGTTGATTTGGCTTTAGCGTTACCCGGCACTGAATGCGTTGAAAATGTGATTGTGGTTTACCGTAATGCGAACCCAATTGAAATGAAACCGGGCCGTGATTTGTGGTATCACCTCGTTATCATGGAAGTTGATGCGAACTGTCCGCCAGAGCCTATGAAGGCAGAAGATCCTTTATTTATTCTCTATACTTCTGGTTCAACAGGTAAACCAAAAGGGGTCTTGCATACCACTGGTGGTTATCTGGTTTATGTGACAAGTACATTTAAAGAAGTTTTTGATTTAAAACAAGATGATGTGTATTGGTGTACAGCCGATGTAGGCTGGATTACAGGACATAGTTATCTCCTCTATGGACCGCTGGCAAATGGCACCACGACTTTAATGTTTGAGGGGGTGCCTCAATACCCAACATGGGCACGTCTTGGTCATGTGGTCGACAAGCACAAAGTCTCTATTTTATATACGGCTCCAACCGCGATTCGCGCCATGATGCGAGAAGGTGATTCATTTGTGCGTGAAAGTAACCGCAGCAGCTTGCGTTTACTCGGTTCGGTCGGTGAGCCTATTAACCCTGAAGCTTGGAACTGGTACTACAACGTGGTCGGTGAAGGCCGCTGTCCAATTGTTGATACATGGTGGCAAACTGAGACAGGTGGTATTTTAATTGCACCGTTACCAGGTGCAACCGCGCTAAAACCCGGTTCGGCAACACGTCCGTTATTTGGTATTCAGCCAGCAATTGTAGATGGTGAAGGCAATGAGCTAGAAGGTGCCGTAGAAGGTAATTTAGTTATTAAAGATTCATGGCCCGGCCAGATGCGTACCATTTGGGGTGACCCAGATCGCTTTATTGAAGCTTACTTCTCGACCTTTAAAAATACTTATTTTACAGGTGATGGTGCTCGCCGTGATGAAGATGGCTATTACTGGATTACGGGCCGCGTAGATGATGTTTTAAACGTTTCAGGTCACCGTCTGGGTACGGCTGAAATTGAAAGTGCTTTGGTGTCGCATGAATCAGTAGCAGAAGCTGCGGTGGTGGGGATGCCACACGAGATTAAAGGACAGGGTATTTGTACTTTCGTGACTTTGCAGGCTGGTGTACCTGAGTCAGAAGAGTTGCGTAAAGAGTTAATTAACTGGGTACGTAAAGTGCTTGGACCAGTGGCTTCGCCAGATGCACTACACTGGGCACCAGCATTACCTAAAACGCGTTCTGGAAAAATCATGCGCCGTATTTTAAGAAAAATCGCGGCAAATGAGTTAGATAGTTTGGGAGATACTTCAACCTTGGCTGAGCCAGCTGTGGTAGATCAGTTAATTGCAACGGTCTATCCAGATAAGCAAAAGTAAAATTTAAAAAAAGCCCCGTTTGGGGCTTTTTATTTTTTAATGTTTTTCTAAAAACTCTGCTGTGCTTTGTACATCAGCAAACATGCTTAATGCAGCTAAAAAGGCATTTTGTACGTCTTCAGCTTTCACGATTTTACCGTTGAAGGTTAAATCGCGGGTAGCTGTTGCATCGCCAATTAATATAGGTTCATAGCCACGTTCTTTTGCAGCTCGGGTTCCTGAATCAATACAAATATGTGTCATCATGCCTGTAATAACAAGTTGCTCAATTTGATATGCTTTTAAAAGTTCATCTAAATTGGTTTCTAAAAAACTATTTGGATAATGCTTTATCACGATCAATGAATCACTGCCAGCATTGAGTTCAGAGTGAAGCAAAACACCGTCGGTATTTTCTTGAAAGAAGCTGGCCTGTGGTGGGCTAATATGTTGCACATAAATGATTGGGAGATTTTTCTCGCTAAAATATTGTTCGAGCTGCTTTATTTTTTCTAAGGCTTGATCAGGTTGTACCAATTCCATTTTGCCATTTGTAAAATAATCATTTTGTACGTCGATAATTATCAATGCTTGTTTCATGAGATCACTCTTGTTCATATGAGATAAAACAAGGTTATTCTCTACTGGCAAAATCGGCTATAGTCAGATGAAAGCATTACCGCCAGTTTTCTTTCGCCATGAAAAATGTATATTGAATTAGACCCGATTGATCTAAAAATTATTGCATTGCTCAAACAAGATTCCCGTCTGACAAATAAAGAAATTGGGCAACGTGTCCACCGGACAGGACAGGCAGTAGGAGCCAGAATTGCTCAGTTGATGGATGCAGGTGTCATTAAAAATTACACCATTGCCGTTCAATACAACCATAAACAATTTATTCATTTGCATTTAAATGAACAACGCGCATTTGAAGAAATTGAAAATTTAGTCAAGCAATATGAACAAATAGATGAATGCTTTAAAGTCATGGGAAACGCGTGTTATATGATCGTCAGCCATTTCGAACCCGCAGCATTAAATGAATTTATTGAGAAACTTTCAAAATGGTGTCGCTATTCGGTTGAAACAGTCATTCGAGAGGTTGAGAAATCTTAAAAAATAAAGGCTCCAAGCCGAGTCTTGGAGCCAATAAGTGTTTATTTTTAATTTATTGTTTTTATTGTCTTGCGCTGCTTTAACTGAAGTTTTTTAGGCTGATTTGGCTTGAATTTCTATCTCCTTTTCTTGTTGAAGTTCTAATTGGCGCACAAGAGGTAGAACTTTTTCCCCAAAATATTCTACCTCTTCAATGAAATGTAAAAATCCAGAAAGAATCAAATCAACACCTACATCTTTAAGAGCCACAATACGCTCTGCAATTTGCTGGGGTGTACCAATTAAATTGGTTTTAAAACCATCGTTATATTGCACTAGATCTTCAAAACTTGATTTCGCCCAGTTACCTTGTTGCTCTGGTGAAGCTGCACCTGCTTCACGTGTTGCATCGCCAAACGCATTTACCGCTTCGGTGTTGGCTTTATCAATAATTTCTTGAAGTACCGTTTTTGCTTCTTCTTCGGTATCTCTGGCAATAATGAAGGCATTTACCCCAATTTTGACATGGTGGTTGTTGGCTTTTGCTTTGGTACGAATGTCTTCGACTTGTTTTTGAATCTCTTCTACTGTATTCCCGTTGGTGAAATACCAGTCAGAAACACGTGAGGCCATGTCACGTGCAGCACGGGAACTACCACCCTGAAACACTTCTATATAAGGTTTTTGCAGAGGTTTGGGTTTAAGTGTGTAGTTTTGAAATTGGTAGTATTTACCATCGAAGCTATAGTTGTCTGTAGTCCAGATTCCTTTTAGCGTACGGATAAATTCTTCAGAGCGGACGTAGCGTTCATCATGCTCTGGCCACTCTTCCCCAATCGCATCAAATTCCCCTCTAAACCAGCCACTTACTACATTAATGGCAATACGGCCTTCGGTTAAATAATCAATGGTTGCAAGTTGCTTTGCTGCGAGTACTGGTTTCCATGGGCCGGGCAGAATTGCAGCAATGACCTTAAGTTTTTCAGTTTTTGCAAGTAATGCATGACTGAAACTGACTGACTCATGCTGATTTTCTGCCCCATAGCCCGCCGTAAAACGAATTTGGGTGAGTGCATATTCAAAACCATTGTTTTCGGCAGCTTGTGCAAGGCGAACATTGTAGTCATAACTCCAGTCTGTACGCTGTTCGATGTTACTCACGACAAGGCCACCGCTCACATTTGGTACCCAATAAGCAAATTTAATCGGCTGTTGTAATTGCGTCATGGTGCGTTCTCCCAATTCGTTATTTTTATTTAGGCATATTGCGGTTAGGCAACATGCGTTAATGATTTGCCAGTCTTATGATGCAAACGAGATTCTGCTGCATCAAGATTTGGTACCGCTGCTGAAGGAAGAACTTCTTCTTGTTCAATCTGTTTATTAATCCCTAACTCTTGGTTCGCTTGCTGAGATTTAGATTTGATGACTTCAGCACGCTTACCTTTTGCTGGCGCCCATTCTAAAATTGGTAATGCACGAGCCACAGCTAAGGTAATGCGGTCAGATAACTGCTCACTTTTCACTGTGTATTCAGGAGTAAAGTCTCGATCTGTCGCATATACCCCAATTGGTAAAGTTTGTGCTTGGAAGAAGCTAAACAATGGGCGTAGTTGATGCTCAAGTACAAGCGCATGACGATCACTACCGCCTGATGCTGCTAAAAGTACAGGCACATCAACTAATGCAGTTTGTTCAACAAAATCGAAGAAATGTTTAAAAAGACCTGTGAAAGAAGCACGGTAAACAGGTGTGCCAACAATTAAAGCATCTGCTGCTTCAACCGCTGCAAGATCGTCTTGTACACGTTGTGGAAGTTGGTTGCGATAAAATGCGCCGCCTAATAAAGGCCCAATTTCGCTTAATTTAATGAAATGAACTTTAATATCGATTGCTTCAGATAATTCATCAAGAATGGCTTGAACCAGACTTTCCGTTTTAGATGGGGTATTTAAGCCACCAGAAACAGCAACAATATTCAAAGGTTTTGGTGATGAGATACCAGTCATAATTTGGTTCCTAAGCCTAAAAAAGGTGATTGGACCTATTAATCAACAACGACGGTAAACTGTAAAATAACGAAATTGGTCAACCTTATCTGTTTTAAATATAAAAGATAAATAGTGGATTTTTATACTTTTTTTCTTAATTAAGTAACTGTTTTTATTCTATATAATTATTGGTGATATATTTTTTATAATAAAAAGGAAGCTTATATAAAAAACAGATTAATTTTGATTAAAAGTTAAAAAACATCTGAAAATTTTTGCTAAGTTCTGCATTTATCAACATTTTGCATAAAAATGGATAAGATGAACGTATCTTTCATCTAAATAGTAGGGTTACAATAGGCCATAATTATGCTCAAGATTACTTTAATCGCTTATGAATATTTTAATCGTTGATGATCATCCTTTGTTTCGTCATGCTTTAATTCAAGCAGTACGTTATAGCCTGCCACAGGCACAAATTCATGAAACAGCTTCGGTTGATGAGTTTTATGAGCGTTTGGAAAATGGGGCAGAACCTGATCTGGTATTGCTCGATTTAAATTTACCGGGTGCTTCAGGCTTTTCTGCTTTGGTTTATGTGCGAGCACAGTATCCAGCTATTCCAATTATTGTGGTTTCTGCACATGAAGAAACTTCAATCATTCAGCGTGCGATTGCACATGGCGCGATGGGTTATATTCCTAAATCTGCTCATCCAAGTCATATTGGTGAAGCGATTCGTCAAGTCTTAGAAGGTGATATCTGGTTACCACCTAACTTGCCATCTAACCTTAATCTTGACCCGAGAGCGGCAGAGGAAACTGCTTTAGCTGAACGTATTCAATCTTTAACACCACAGCAGTTCCGTGTTTTGATGATGGTTGCGGAAGGCTTGTTAAATAAACAGATTGCCTACGAGCTAGATGTTTCAGAAGCAACGATTAAAGCCCATGTGACAGCCATCTTTAGAAAATTGGGTGTACAAAACCGAACACAGGCTGTACTGGCCATTAGTGCATTAAATATTGAAGATAGAAAAATCTAAAATTAAAAAAAAGACCTCAATTGAGGTCTTTTTATATGTGTGAATTAAGCAAGGCAATCTTGTTTTGGGGTTAGGCTGTCGCAGTACAATGGGTTGAGTGCACATTGCAAATCATCAATCTGTTCTTGAGTCACATAACCTTTCGTTTTTAAATATTCAGCCACGCGGTCATCGCGAAGACTTAAGAACGCCGCATCATAAACACCCAAATCAACAAACAGGGCAGCGGTTTCAAGGCTATTAAATCGATCTAGAAAAATATCATTGCCATACATTAAGAAGATATGGTCGAGTTTTGCTTTTGCATCAACATGTAGACGTTCAGCAAGTTGATCGGGATGAGTCTTAATAAAGAGTAAGTCAGAGAGTTCATCAAACTGAGTCATGTCTAACTGATTTTCTCCAAGTTTGACATGGCCAAGCCAAGCTTTAAAAACAAGTACAGCTCCACCGCGAAGTAGCATACTCCAGATTTGATGACGCGTATCGTGATCAAGGTTTTCGCTTTCAGAGGTAAGGACCTGTAAGAATTTCTCTTCTTGTTGGCCTAATTTATCAAATAATCCTAAACCTTGCGGGTGATAGGCTGCTGGAGCAAATACATCAAAATTCAAATCATGAAAAATATTAAGTGCCAAAGGAACAGCACATTGATAAATCGTATTTAATGCCTTGATATGTGCTTCATTCAGTTTGCTATTGGGAAAAATACTTTGCCAATCTAATTCAGGAAGTAAAGCATTGGCACTATATTGACGATAAAACTGTTGAGATGAGAGTTGGTTTTGTGGGCTGTTATCAGAAATATTCATGGCAATTATCCTTTGCATTAATTCGTGAGCAGGGGTGCTTAATATAGAAGTTGGTTAAAAAATGGTTATACATTTATTTAATGCGTTTGGAATAGTTATGTGTCATCAAGAATGCAAGTAGAATAAGACTAAAGTCGTATATGGTGGCTTTATGTATATAATAATTTTAAAAAACAAATGCTTATTAAATTGTAACTAGGTGTACACGTGTTCACTTACAAAAAAGGTGGGCTTTGCCATAGGAAAAAGGGCATTGGAAAGTTTGGTCAATTATTTCTTGGATAAAAGTAGACTTTTTGAGCAGTTCTGCCTATTGGCTTAAATTAAACCTATAACTTTTGCCAAAAATCTCTCCCAAACCTATAAAAAAGCTGGGAGAGAAAATATTTAATCTGCCGCGCTGGCAATTTTAAGCCCAGATAACCAAGCTCTTAATGAAGCTGGTTTAAGCGGTTTTTTGAGTAAAACAATATTAAGTTCTTTCAATTGTTGAGGTAACTCTGGATGGGAGTCAGCTGTAATCAGGGCAACTGGAACATCATGCTGTCGATTTTGCAAAATAAAATCGACGCCGAGTTGATTGTTATTCAAGTGTTGGTCGATGAGCCAGACCTGAATATTTTCCTTTTGAATAATCTCAAGCGCCTGTTCTGGTTCAGTGGCTTTAAATACTTGATATCCCCATCGACCGAGTAAACTACTCATACCTTCTAAAATAGTTTCATCGTTGTCTAAACACAAAATTCGATAGGCTTTGGTTTTTAATGGCACTGTCTGGACGGTTGGGATGATCACTTTTGGCGCTTCTACGACTGGAACTTCAATCATAAAGCATGAGCCTTTATCGAGCTGCGAATAGACATGAACAGGGTAATTCAACAAACTTGTCATACGCTGCACAATAGCAAGTCCTAAGCCTAGGCCCTGCTCACCCCAAGGTGATAAATGTCCACAGCGCTCGAATTCTTGAAACAGTTTAATTCGCTGTTCTTCTGCAATTCCAGGGCCTGTATCCCACACACCAATGCGAATATGACCTGACTTTTGCGCCGAGCGTAGAACGCCTACAATCACTCGGCCTTTGGCTGTATAGCGCAAAGCATTGCTGACAAAGTTCTGAATAATACGTCGAATCCATTGTGGATCTGTATCAATCCAGAATGATACATCGTGAACTTTGAGTGAAATATTTCGCTGAGCAGCAATTGATTTAAACTGTAGTTCAAGATCACTGAGTAAATCATGCAAAGGATAAGGCTGTCTTTTTGGCTGTATGCTACCGCCTTCTAAACGTGCAATATCGAGTAGGGCAGAGAGCATACTTTCCGCACCATATAGAGCACGGTCAAGTTGTTGTAGAGTCTGACGGTCTTCTTCTGTCGCAATGCTTTGTTCAAGAACGGTACTAAAGAGGCGAGCCGCATGCATTGGCTGTAATAAATCATGACTTGCCGCAGCAATGAAACGGCTTTTTGACATATTGGCCATATCGGCCTGTTCACGTGCAAGCTGTTGTTCTGTTAAAGCACCGGCAAGCTGTTGGGTTCGGTCTTTTACCCGGGCTTCAAGTATTGCCTCATTGGTACGGAAGGGCGTAATGTCGGCGAAGGTTGTGACAAAGCCGCCGCCTGAAATCGGGTTACCACGCATTTGAATAACCCGACCATCTTTACGGATACGCTCAAATTCATGAGCACTTCCAACTTTCATCCAGTGCAAACGTTTGCGTACATGTTCTTCGACTGAACCGGGGCCACATTCGCCTCGCTCAGCGTTATAACGAATCAGGTCGGCAATTGGACAGCCGACGTACACTAAGTCTTTTGGATATCCAAACAGTTTTAAATATTGGTTATTCCACGCCACCAGACACATATTTTTATCGACTACACTCACCCCTTGGGTCATATGGTCAATCATAGTCATGAGCAAGTTCTGGTTAAAACGTTGCCATTGTGAGGCTTGGTCCAAAATATTAGCCACTTGGCCCAACGCCAGACCATTATTGATCATTGCTGTAGTGAGCAAAGTACGGGCAGAGGCAGCGCCGATAATGCCGGCTAGATATTGCTCGGTAAAACGCCACCACATGCCATTCGCAATGCTATTTTCATTCAATATTAAATGATTTTGCTCACAAAAGTTTTCAAATGCTTGGGTTGTTGGCTGTTCACCTGTAATTCTTTTAGCAAGGGCGAACAGATCACCTACTTTTAAACGTGCTGCATCGTGGGGTAAATAGGTTAAATCGGTAGATGTATGCGGTGAAGGTAGCGGTTTTGTTTCATAATAGAAAAAGCTTTCTGCCTGAATTTGCTCAGCCACGCTTGGCCGATAAATTTTTGAAATCCAGATATATAAAAGAATATTTAAACCGAGAGACCAAATAACGCCATGTGTTAAGGGTGCAAATGATTCAAAACCAAAAAGTGACTCTGGACGTAACCCATTAATTCCTAAAGGGCCGAAAAGTAAAATGTGTTGAGCAGTTTCCTGATAGGTTTCTGGCAAGCTACGTAAAATAGTTGGGACGAGTAAAGTGTAGCTCCACATTAAAAATCCAACGATGAGTCCTGCATAAACACCTTGGCGACTTCCACCCCGCCAGTACAATCCGCCAATGAGGGCCGGTGCAAACTGAGCAACAGCACTAAACGCTAATAAACCAAATACAGAAAGCTGATTAATATCATTAAAGAAATGGAAGAATAAAAAACCAAGTAGCATGACCGCTACAATGCTAATACGGCGGCTAAATTTAAGAACTTTAGGCAAATGTTTATCGTGCCGTGAAAGTAACTTAAAACGCCAGAGTGCGGGCATAATCAAGTCATTACTGAGCATGATAGACAACGCAACTGAAGAAACCAGTAACATGCCTGTCGATGCAGAGAACCCCCCTAAAAAGGCAAGTAAGGCGAGCCACTCTTGGTTATAGCTCAGTGGTAAGGACAACACTGCAACATCAGGTACAGTCAGAAACTTTGGCGCCGCATGTAAGGCCCAGCTTGCAATCGGAATAATAGCTAAAATCGTTAAAATCAGATAAGCCGCAAACCATTTACGTGCACCACGAATATGCTTTTCATCACGTAATTCTACAACCGCGACATGAAACTGACGTGGTAAGCAGATAATTGCTAAACCTGCCAATAATGTCTGAATCCAGAATGTTTCAGGCACTCCAAAGAGTTGAACTTCCTGAAAGGTTTGGTTCACATCGGCTGTAACTTGTACAAGGTTTGCTGGTGTTTCAAAAATAAAAAATAAAGCGACGCAAATAAGTGCGAATAATTTTACAAAAGATTCAAATGCGACGGCTAACATGAGGCCGCCATGTTGCTCGGTATTTGCAATTTGCCTTGTACCAAAAATCATTGCCAAAATAGCCAGTACACTGGTTAAAAGCAAAACACTATTGGTGGTTGTATGAATATGAGCATTCTGTTCCATAATGACAGAAGTACTTAACGCAATCGCACGTAGCTGTAAGGCAAGATAGGGAATAATTGCGATTACAGCCAAAATAGTCACTAGTGATGCCAATACCCCACTTTTCCCATAACGTGCCGCAACAAAGTCAGCAATAGATGAGATGGCGTGGTGTTGACGTACCCGACCTAAACGCCGCCAAATGTCATAACCGAACCAGACAAATAAGAGAGGACCTAAGTAAATAGGCAAGAAAATGACGCCTTCTCGGACAGCTGCTCCAGTCGCGCCGTAAAAAGTCCATGATGAACAGTAAACGCCTAGTGTTAAGCTGAACAAGAACATGCGGCCACGTGTACTCAGACGGCTGGCATGCTTTTCACCAAAAAAAGCACAAACAAATAAGAGTGCTATATAAAGGGTGAGTACCCCAATAATCAGCCAGCTGTTCATATGACTCACATGATTAAAACCTTGTGCCTATCATACCGCAAGCAGAAACAAAGCTATAAATTGATTAAATTTTAACGACCAAAGTCTAAGTTACGAATTACACGTAATTTTGCTAACTTTAATCCTGAGAAACTACTATTAAAAAAGTGGCCAAGGCTGGACACAGGGCAAGGAGTTTGGTTATGGATCAGAACCAAGTAGAACAGATTCTACACAATCCAAAGTTTCAAAAGATGGTCAAGAAAAAAAGTGCATTAAGTTGGACGCTCACAGTCATCATGTTAGTGCTTTATGTGGGCTTTATGCTACTTGTGGGCTACAACAAAGAATTTTTGATGAGTTCATTTAGTGGTGGTGTAACGACATGGGGAATCCCGCTAGGTTTAGGAATTATTGTTTTATCTTTCCTACTATGTGGCGTGTATTCTTTTATCGCGAATAGGACCCTTGACCAGTTGAGTGAAGAAGCGTTGAAGGAAGTTGAAGCCATCGCGCATGAGAAAGGACTACACTAATATGAAATGGAATTCATTAAAGGCGAAAGTCTTGCTGACAGCAGCATCGCTATATTCAACGGTAGCTATGGCGGGTCCTGACTTAGGTGAAGCTGAGCAACAGGCGACTAACTGGCATGCCATCATCATGTTCTTAATTTTTGTTGGTTTCACTTTGTTTATTACCAAGTGGGCTGCAAAACAAACCCAATCAACACAAGATTTCTATACCGCAGGGGGTGGCATCAGCGGTTTCCAGAATGGTTTGGCAATTGCTGGTGACTATATGTCTGCCGCATCCTTCCTTGGTATTTCTGCGCTGGTATTTAGTTCGGGCTTTGATGGCTTACTTTATTCTCTTGGGTTTATGGTGGGTTGGCCAATCGTTTTATTCTTGGTTGCAGAGCGTTTGCGTAACCTTGGTAAATATAACCTTTCAGATGTAGTTTCATTTCGTCTTGAAGAAAAACCAGTACGTACTTTAGCTGCGGTCAGTTCGCTTGTTGTTGTGGCATTTTATCTTATTGCTCAAATGGTAGGTGCTGGCCAGCTCATCAAATTACTATTTGGTTTGAACTACAATATTGCTGTCGTCATCGTTGGTTTATTAATGATGGCCTATGTGATTTTTGGTGGCATGTTGGCAACCACATGGGTACAAATTATCAAAGCGGTCATGTTACTCAGTGGCGCAACCTTCATGGCATTCATGGTGATGAAAGCAGTCGGTTTCAGCTTCAGCAATATGTTTAGCCAATCAATTGAAGTTTTTAGTAAAGTACACGATGTCAGCTTGACCGATGCTGCAAAAATTATGGGACCAGGTAAACTTGCGGCAAATCCGATTGATGCCTTGTCTCTGGGTCTAGCATTAATGTTTGGTACAGCAGGTCTACCGCACATCCTTATGCGTTTCTTTACAGTAAAAGATGCGAAAGAAGCTCGTAAATCAGTTGTAGTTGCGACAGGTTTTATTGGTTACTTCTATCTTCTAACTTTCATTATTGGTTTTGGTGCGATTCTTTTCGTTTCAAACAACCCGCAGTTCCTTGATGTTGCAAAAATGGCAATGACAGGCAAACTTGAGCTTGTTGGTGGTAACAATATGGCAGCCGTGCATTTAAGTGACGCTTTAGGCGGTGACTTATTCATGGGCTTCATTTCAGCAGTAGCGTTCGCGACTATTCTTGCTGTTGTTGCTGGTTTAACACTTTCAGGTGCATCTGCAATTTCGCATGACTTATACGCTAACGTATTTAAGAAAGGCAAAACTACACCAGCTTCTGAACTTCGTATGTCAAAAATTGCGACACTTGGTTTAGCTATTTTTGCCATGATTTTGGGTATTTTGTTTGAAAAGCAAAACGTCGCTTTCATGGTGGGCTTAGCGTTCTCTGTCGCGTGTTGTGCAAACTTTCCGGTTCTTGTTCTTTCAATGTTCTGGAAAGGCTTAACGACTCGTGGGGCAGTTATTGGTGGTGTTGTTGGGCTTCTAATGGCAGTGACATTAATTATTCTTTCTAAAGCAGTTTGGGTCGATACCTTAAAAATTTCGGATACACCAATTAATCCATTCAATGGTCCTGCATTATTCGCAATGCCATTGTCTTTCTTTTGCTGTTGGTTATTCTCGGTTACTGACAACTCTACGCGTGCTAAAAAAGAGCGCGCTGCTTTCGATGCTCAGTATGTTCGCTCAATGACAGGTATTGGAGCATCTGGTGCCTCGGATCACTAAGCGCAATATTGCTATCTAATTTTTGAAAAAAGTCCTACGGGGCTTTTTTTATGCTTATTTAATTTCCAATTTAGGGCTTAGATATTAATAAAGAATAACTTGTTTGCCTTGTTTTGTGTACAGTATGATTTGCTAGACCTCAAAAAGCATAATGAAACAAGGAAAATAATAATGCGATCTATCATCGAGTTCTGGGCGAGCTTTCGATTGCTACCTTCTGCATGGTTGCTACTTGTGCAATTTATCTTACTCATTTTGGCTATGCTGACTTTTCATGATGTATTTTACCGCACCCTAACATGGGCTTTAGGAGTGCTGGCCTTACTCATTATTGCCAAGGTTATTCGTCAAACCCCAATGTTTACTTTTCTCGGGTTAACATTTGTCAGTGGGGCGATTATATCCTCGGTATTTATTTTATTAGGATATGGAAATTTATACGTTCAGGTTTTTGCGCATGGTTGTGAAGCGCTAGCGTATTTTTCAGCAGCTTATGGCTTATTTCGTTATATGTTTGCCGATCAGTATTTAACAAGAGATGAGCTGTTTGCAGCAGCAGCAGTCTTTACGCTTATCGCATGGGGGTTTGCATTTTTATATAACATTTGTCAGCTTATTCTTCCGTCTAGCTTTCAAAATCCAAATAACGTGCACCACTTACAAACTTGGTTAGATTTATTATTTTTAAGCTTTAGTTTGCAGTCGGCTACAGGCTTGTCTGATTTAATGCCCCTTAGCCCACCAGCACGCGTTTTAGCCATGCTCCAAATGTTCTGTGGCGTCATGTATTTAGCTTTAATTGTGACTCGATTAATTGCTTTACAATATATTACCCACCTCCCTAAAAAAAATTCAGATAAATAATGTAGAAGGTGTTTTAATTTATTTACACCTTTGTAACTGCAATATTCTTTAAGTTTAATTAGAGTATTATCGGCTTTCTCAATTGAAAGGCCTAACTTCGTTCATTCTATGAATATCTTATCGGCATTTAAGCCTGTCACTCGTCATTAAAATAACATGGAGGATTTATGCCTTCCAAACAACCCGGTTGGTTCGCAAACGTTAATCCTAACGTATTTTTTGGTACGGTCATTATTATTGCTCTGTTCTTAGCAGTTGTTGTGATCGCTCCGAGTTCTTTTGAACTTTTAACGCAACACTTGAAACAATGGATCACTGACTCGTTTAGCTGGTTTTATGTTTTATCTGTTGCTTTCTTTCTCATCTTATTGATTTATATCGCCTGTTCATCAATTGGACGTATTAAATTAGGCCCCGACCATAGTCAACCTGATTATAATAATGGGTCTTGGTTTGCCATGCTGTTCACCGCAGGTATGGGAATTGGCTTAATGTTCTTCGGTGTTGCTGAACCCGTTATGCATTACGTTACTCCCCCGAGCGGTGACGCACAAACAATTGATGCGGCCCAGCAAGCGCTAAGAGTTACCTTTTTCCACTGGGGGCTACATGCTTGGGCGATTTATGCTTTAGTGGGATTGGCTTTAGCTTACTTTGCCTATAGACATAATTTACCTTTAAAGACACGTTCTGCACTTTATCCTCTCATCGGTAAAAAGATTTACGGCCCACTGGGCGATAGTATTGATATTTTTGCAACGATAGGAACTGTATTTGGTGTCGCAACATCTCTTGGTTTTGGGGTAACCCAGATCAATTCCGGTTTGCATTATTTATTTGGTGTCGAGCAAAGTACCCATGTTCAAGTTTTACTCATTATTTTCGTTAGTATTTTAGCATCTTTATCTGTTTTTTTAGGTCTAGATAAAGGTGTAAAACGCCTATCAGAAATAAACTTGGTTTTAGCTGTAATTCTCTTAGTATTTATTTTTATTGCCGGCCCAAGCATTTATTTGCTCCAGACAACCATTCAAAACACTGGGCAATATATTTCTAATCTTTTTACCATGACATTCAATTTATATGCTTATCAGCCAAATGGATGGATTGGTGGTTGGACAATTTTGTACTGGGCTTGGTGGATTTCTTGGTCACCATTCGTGGGAATGTTTATTGCCAGAGTGTCGCGTGGTCGTACCATTCGAGAATTTATTGTTGGGGTTTTGCTTATTCCAACAGGCTTCACCATCATCTGGATGGGCTTTTTAGGAAATGCTGCGCTATTTAGTATTATTCATGAGCATCAAACAACTTTAATTCAGGCTGTTCAACAAGATTCGTCAGTTGCATTATTTGAATTTCTAAATCATTTACCTTTCTCTGGGGTAATGAATGTCTTGGCAACTGTTTTAGTGGTTTTATTTTTTGTCACCTCCGCTGACTCTGGTGCATTAGTGACCGACTATTTAACTGCAAAAACAGAAAATTCGCCAACATGGCAACGTCTGTTCTGGACAGTACTGATGGCTCTACTCGCTATTATTTTATTGTTGGTAGGAGGTTTGGCTGCACTTCAATCTTCAATCATTATGAGCGCACTCCCATTTACAGTCGTCATGCTATTTATGAGTTGGGGGTTAATAAAGGCGCTGCATCTTGATGTCACTAAAATGACTGCTATTCAAGAAGCGAGAATTACACCGCGCGCTATTCATAATCCGCGGAGCTGGCAACAGCGTCTGGGATTAATCATGCACTATCCTCATAGTGAAGCAGAAGTAAAACAGTATATTGAAAAGCAGGTGAGCGGTGCTTTTGAAAATATTAAACATGAGTTTAGACGCCGTCATCTGGAAGTTTCAATTAGTCAACTTGAAGATGGTATGCAGCTTAGAGTAGACCATCATCATGAAATTAATTTTATTTATAAAGTTGTTTCACGTGAAACATTACCGCCAAGTTTTCTTATGGGACGTACTGAAGCGGAAGATGGACAATACTTTCAGGCAGAAGTCTTTTTACGAGAGGGCGGTCAGAACTATGATGTGATGGATTGGACTCAAGAAGATTTAATTCAGGACATTATTGATCAATATGAACGTCATCTGTATTTCTTAAATATTGTACGAAGCTAATATTTAGGCATTAAAAAGGACTCAATTGAGTCCTTTTTTAATTCGATTTCTAAATTAAATTAGAAACGGAATTTAGTATTTAAGCCGATAGTTTGTGTATCGTAGCTAGTAGAAGCATTTTTAACGTCAGCTTTCATGTACGATGCACCAACTGCTAAAGCTGGAGTAATGAAGTAGTTTACGTTACCACCCCAAGCTTGACGGAATTCACCAAGTTCATTACCTTTGATGTCAGCTACGCCATCGTTACCCACGAAAGATGCGCCAACACTTAACTTAGGAGTTAAGTAAAGGTCAGTTTTTAAACCGTATTGGTTTTCTTCACCGAAAGCACCAGCAGCTTCAAAACCAATTGCCATGTTAGTTCCATCGATTGGACCTACATATTTAGCACGTGCTGTAATAGCATCTTGGTCATCTTGAATCGCAGCAGTTTGGTTTACAGCAGAGTAGATACCGTTGCTGATGATGCCAAAGTTGTCTAAAGCGAATTGGTTAGCAACACTTGTATAACCAACAGTCATCAAGAAGTTAGGTAACAACATAGCACCAACTTCTAATGCATAACGGTCACCGTTGTCATCTTTAGAGAAGTTGTTTTTACCATCAACATCAGTGTGGTTGTAAGTTGCGCTAGCATATACAGGAAGGTAAGGTGTAGGAACGTAAGCCTCACCTTTAACACCGTAAGTACCAACGTGGTAGTTTACGTTGTTTTGGTCATACTGTTGGTAGCTATAGCCTACAGATACGTTAGAAGCTTGGTTCAAGAAAGCCGCTTCAGCTAAAGGACCTTTAGTGGTATCAACATTTTTTAAATAGTATGTACCAGCAACGTCACCAGTGAAGTTTTTATCATTTGCAGTTGTGTCAACATATTCAGATTGACCTTGAACTTCAAATTGATAAGCATGAGCACCGGTCATGGCTAATAATACAGCAGTGGCTAAACCAAGTTTTTTCATAATCATTTCCAGCAATAACAAGAGATAAAGCTGGGGTCATTGTATTGTAACAATTTATGAAGTCAATAATGAAAAAAAGGAATGTTAAAGATATTTGACACTTATGTAAAAAATGGTGAAAAACTAATCAAATGAAAAGTAAATTGTCAACCTGATAAAAAAATGAACATTTACAAGAGACTAATAATTATATTTCATAAGGAATTTAGTAGTAAATGTTTAAAAGTTATTACAATCATAATTGGAAAAATAGATTACATTAATCGGTTTTAACATTAATAAAAGTATAATATTGTTTACAGAGTGGATAAAAAATCACCTATTTCTTATCAAATTAGTATTATTTTGAGTAATAGTTAACGATATTTAGATTAGTTTAACTAAAAAATTTAACTATTTTTAGTTATTATATAAGGGAATAAAATAAAAGAAATCTCTATTTTAAATTGAAAAAACGATTAAATTTTAAATTCTGATTAATTTAATCGGCTTTACAAAAGTAGAGATAAGTCACATAATTTAAATGCAAAGTTCACTGCCTAACGTTTTTAGGATTTAAAGTGCTTTCCCAGATACGATGTGCATAGCACATCAGATTTTATGAGCTCAGCTTTCCCCAAGGTTGAGCTTTTTTTTTATCTATAAGAAAATCTTAAAATTATAATAACAATTACATGAAATTTAGTTAAAAAAATATTAGGCCAAAAAGAACCCAGCTTAAAGCTGGGCAGTGGATGCTGGGAGAATTGCATCCAAGAGGATAACTAAATACGTTTTACTATCATTGCTAAATATTTTTAATCTGTAAAATAGAGTTTTTTCATAAAAGTAATTTAATTTTTCGATACAGTTTATTATTTAAGCTTACTAAAATGTAGGAACCGTATAATTATTAAACGAGAAATGAAGGGTTTATTGATGAAATTCTAGTTATTAAAATGCTAGGATGGATTTAAGCCTAATTTATATAGTCGTAAAAATGTCAGGACATTTACGGAGTACGAGCTAGAAATGTCAGGATTACGTTCAGAGCACATCAGTAATCGACTGTTCTTTTTTATGCTGGTTATTATTTTGTCCCTATTATTCATGGCAATACCACTTATTGTGGGAAGCTATCAGGATTATATAAAAACTAGACAAGCCTTAGCCGAAATAAAAAGTTTAAGAGCGGTAGCCGATATTGCCTATAAAATTTCTAAGGAGCGTGCTCCAGCTAATAAAATGATGTCGAGTAGGCCTGATAATTTATTGAAAAATCAGCAAGAATTAAAAAAATTTCGTTTAATTGTTGATGCGCAAATTGATACAAGCATTCTTATCTTAAAACAAGCCGGTTATATTTCATTAGCAAATGAGCTGCAAACCAACTTTAAAGAAAATCTTAAACAAGCTCGACGTGTCGTTGATTATTACGGTGAAACTTCATATGAAGCGAGAACTTCCGTCCAAATGGATAATGCTATTTTGGGGATGTTTGGAGTATGGGATAATTGTAGAGAAATACTGCAAAAATTGATGTTGCAGCTAAAAAGTAAAGATAGCCGTATTTCTAATTACTTTACGCTGATTATAGTCCTGACCGATATGCGAGATCAGGCGGGGCGGATGGCATCTAATATTATTGCTCCTGTGAGCTTTAATGAAGAAATTCCAAGTAATAATCGTGCACGTTCCTTGCAAACTCAGCATCAATCTAAATATTTATGGATTTTGGTTGATACCTTGCAGCCGGAACAGGCAAAGACTCCTAAATACCGTCGGTTATATTCCCAAGTGAAATCAGAATTTATAGATAAAGGTATTCCGATTGTAGAAAAGTTATTAGAAGAAAGCCAAAAAGGAGAGCCATATTATTTAAATGGCACTCAATTGACAGAAGCAATCGTGGGTAAATTTACCACTGTGGTTGATTTACAAAGTTATATTCTTGATGAAAGTGTAGTGATTGCATCTCAAGAAAATGTAATTGCTCGAAATGGTTTTCTTTTGACTTTATTAATTTCTTTAATTTCTTTAGCCACAGCGTTACTTACGCTTAATTATGCGCAAAGAAGAGTGTTTTCTCCTTTAATAAAAGCAAGAACTTTAATTTTAGATTTATCGCATAGTTCTAATCATTGGACAGATGAGATGAATGTAACAACAAAAGGTGAATTTCTTTCCCTATTTGAAGCGATTGATCGATTACAGCGTATGTTGCAACAACGCGATGCTTTTGAATTTCAATTAAAGAATATTGCTAATACTGATCCATTAACTGGTGTGTCCAACCGTCTAGCTTTATCTGAATATTTAAAAATTGTTGAAAGCTATCCTCAAAAATTTACCCAGACCTGTTTAATGATTATAGATATAGATCGTTTTAAACAGGTGAATGACCAATATGGGCATATTGTGGGTGACCATGTCATTGTCAGTATTGCCGAGCAATTAAAGCAAAATATCCGAAGTTCGGATTTAATTATTCGTTATGGTGGAGATGAATTTTTAATATTGTTAGAGCAGGTGCAATTTGTAGATGCTCGCCTTTTAGCAGAAAAAATTCGTAATGCTATTTCTTTAGAAGAAATTGATTTATCTGGTTCAGATGAAAAATTGCATGTGTCTGTCAGTATTGGTTTTGCAATAGGAGCGACGAGTTGGATAGAGCTTTTAGAGAAAGCTGACCGTTCGCTATTAAAAGCTAAAGCCCGAGGGCGGAATGTAGTTGAGGGGTAAAAAAGCCGGAAATGATTTCCGGCTTTTTATTCAATAAATTACTTCAACATCGGTTTTAAGAAACGACCTGTATGTGAAATCTCAACCTCAGCCACTTGTTCAGGTGTGCCTTCGGCAATGATCATCCCGCCGCCTGAACCACCTTCAGGACCTAAGTCGACAACCCAGTCAGCTGTTTTAATCACGTCTAGGTTATGTTCAATCACTACAATAGTATTACCCTTGTTGCGTAGCTCATGCAAAATGTCGAGTAGTTTTGCAATATCATGGAAATGAAGACCTGTGGTTGGCTCATCCAAGATATATAAGGTTTTACCCGTATCTCGTTTTGCTAACTCACGCGCTAGTTTCACACGTTGTGCTTCACCACCAGAAAGTGTAGTTGCAGCTTGACCTAAGCGAATATAACCGAGACCCACTTGAGTTAAGGTTTCTAAACGACGATGAATGACTGGAATTGCACTAAAGAATTCGGCAGCATCTTCAACGGTCATTTCTAAAACATCAGAAATGTTTTTGCCTTTATAGCCCACTTCAAGTGTTTCACGATTGTAGCGTTTGCCATGGCATGCATCGCAAGGCACATACATGTCTGGCAAGAAGTGCATCGCAACTTTAATCATGCCGTCGCCTTCACACGCTTCACAGCGTCCACCTTTAACGTTAAATGAGAAACGTCCTGCGCTGTAACCACGGGCTTTTGCTTCTGGTGTTTGGGCAAATAATTCACGGATTGGGGTAAATAGTCCTGTATAGGTCGCAGGGTTAGAGCGTGGCGTACGACCAATTGGACTTTGGTCAATATCAACGACTTTATCAAGATGTTGAAGACCATCAATTGCATCAAATTTTTCAGCAGTTAAAGTCGTTGCACCATTAAGTTGTGTCGCTGCTAAAGGTAGCAAAGTACGGTTAATCAGCGTCGATTTACCTGAACCTGAAACGCCAGTCACACAAGTCATAATGCCGAGTGGAATGGTTAAATCGACATTTTTTAGGTTATGACCGCTCGCACCTGAAAGTTTGATGAACTCGTCTGGACGTGGCGATTGAGTCCGTTGTTTTGGTATCTCAATTTTGCGTTTGCCTGAAAGATATTGACCTGTGAGCGAGTCAGGATGGTTAGCCAATTCATCATAAGTTCCTTCGGCAATAATCACCCCACCATGAATACCTGCGCCTGGACCAATATCAATAATATGGTCGGCTGCACGAATTGCATCTTCATCGTGTTCAACAACCAGTACCGTATTACCTAAATCACGCAAGCGAATTAAGGTTTGTAGTAGACGGTCATTATCACGTTGATGTAGACCGATCGATGGTTCATCAAGTACATACATCACACCCATTAAACCCGCACCAATTTGTGATGCTAAACGGATACGCTGTGCTTCACCGCCCGATAACGTTTCGGCAGAACGGGCCAGACTTAAATAGTTCAGACCAACGCTCACCAAGAAGTGTAGACGTTCACGAATCTCTTTAAAGATTTTATCTGCAATTTCGCCTTTGGCACCTTCCAGATTTAAGTCTTGATAGTAGTTTTCGGCATCACCAATCGACATGCGGGTAATGTCGGCAATGGTTTTGTCTTTAACACGAACGTTGCGGGAAATTTCATTTAGGCGTGAGCCATCACATGCGTCACAAGCTGCGTTAGATAAATATTGAGCTAAATCATCGCGGACATAGTTACTTTCAGTTTCACGGTAACGACGTTCCAGATGCGGCAAAATTCCTTCAAAAGGTTGTACACGTGTGTGTTTTCGTCCACGTTCATCCATATAACTTAAATCGATTTTTTCTTTGCCCGTACCTTGTAAAAATTTCTTTTGAGTATCTTTATCTAACTGGTTCCACGGTGTATCCAGTTGAAAACCAAAATGATCAGCAACTTTTTGTAGCATTGAGTAATAGTAAGGACGCTGACGATCCCAACCACGAATTGCTCCTTCACTAATCGCAAGATCAGGAGTTGGAATTAATTTCTCAGAGCTAAAGTGACTGCGTGTACCTAATCCATCACAAACAGGGCAGGCACCGAATGGATTGTTAAATGAAAATAAACGTGGTTCGAGTTCTGCCACAGCACGATCACATTCAGGACATGAATGTTTTGCAGAAAAAACGCGATCAGGATGTTCACCATTCATCCATGATAAAACTGCAATATCACTACCTAAACGTAACGCGGTTTCAAATGATTCAGCAATACGGTTACCTAAGTCTTCACGTACTTTAAAACGGTCAACTACAACTTCAATAGTGTGCTTTTTCTTTTTGTCGAGTTCTGGTGGCGTATCAATATCAATGATTTCGCCATCAACACGTGCTCTTACAAAGCCTTGACCTTGTAATTGTTCGAACAAATTACTGTATTCACCTTTACGTTCACGAACCACTGGGGCAAGCAACATAAGCGATGTGCCTTCCGCCAGCGTTTTTACCGCATCTACCATTTCAGAAATAGTTTGCGCAACCATCGGTAAATCATGCTCAGGGCAATAAGGCGTACCGACACGAGCGTAAAGCAAACGCAAATAGTCATAAATTTCGGTAATGGTACCGACAGTTGAGCGGGGGTTGTGACTGGTAGATTTTTGCTCAATCGCAATGGCTGGAGACAGACCTTCAATCGAGTCTACTTCAGGCTTTTCCATTTGCGATAAAAACTGACGGGCATAGGCCGAAAGTGATTCGACGTAACGGCGTTGTCCTTCGGCATAGAGGGTATCGAAGGCAAGAGAAGATTTTCCTGAACCTGATAACCCCGTAATTACCACAAATTTGTCGCGTGGAATATCGAGTGACACATTTTTTAAATTATGGGTACGTGCGCCTCGAATACGGATATGACTTTGGCTCATAAAACATCTCAATAAGTATTGATGAAAATTTAGTTGTTGATCGATCAGCTATGTGTTGCACGGCTATTTAGAAACAACAGACCATATATGATAACGATTTAAAATTGTTCAAGTGGTATAAAATGATTTAAAGCGACAAATTGTGACGGTTAAACGACAATCGACAAAATTTGTTTAATTTTTCAGGTTGTATTTTTAACACTCATCACTTTAGATTTCCACTTTAAGTCACAAACAAAATGAAGCAACATAATTTTACTAGACGACTGGTCTAATAGTGGGTTAGTCTGTTTGCATGAAACGACTAAATAAAAGCGAAACCACCCGTCAACATATTTTGGATACCAGTTTTGAGCTGGTATTACACAAAGGTTTTGTCGGTGTCGGTTTGCAAGAAATCTTAAAAGCGTGTGACGTACCTAAAGGTTCGTTCTACCACTACTTTGCTTCGAAAGAGGCATTTGGCTGTGCTTTGCTAGAGCAATACATGGCTGACTATAAAGTGCGTATGGAACAACTTTGGCAGCACAGTGAGCAAAGTGCCCACGCTCGTTTAATGGCGTTATGGCAGGCATGGATTGATGATCCGGTAAATGGTAGCTGGGCTGAAAATTGCCTGATTGTGAAACTGGCAGCCGAAGTTTCTGACTTATCGGAAGATATGCGTCAAATTCTCAATGACGGTGTGCACAAATTAACGCAACGTTTGGCTTTGCTACTCAAAGAAGGCCAACAAGAAGGATCAATTCCAAAATATATTGACCCTTTGAAAACTGCCCAAGTGATGTATCAGTTATGGTTAGGTGCAGCTTTACTCACAAAATTGTCGCAAGACAAAGCGCATCTACATCTAGCTTTAGAAACCACCCAACAACTCTTAAAACCGATAGAGGAATAAAGCATGCGAAGTATTATCCATGGTAATTTTGGCGAACCTGTAGACGTTTTAGAGCAGGCGGATATGCCAAAGCTAGAACCAAAAGCAGGCGAAGTACGTATTAAAACGATCATGTCTCCAATCCATAACCATGACGTGTGGACAGTACGTGGAAGTTATGGCTACAAGCCTACTTTACCTGCTATTGGTGGTAGTGAAGCTGTTGGTATTGTTGATGCATTGGGTGAAGGCGTTACTCATGTACAGGTAGGGCAACGTATTGCAGTTGCAGCTGTTCATGGCAGTTGGGCTGAATACTTTATTGCACCAGCTCAGGGTCTTATTCCATTAAATAATGAAATTGATGATGAAACAGCGGCGCAGCTGATTGGTATGCCAATTAGTGCCCTCATGCTGTTGGACTTTGTAAATGTTCAACCGGGTCAATGGTTAATTCAAAACACAGCGAATGGTGCAGTAGGTAAAACGGTTGCCATGATTGCGCAGGCACGTGGTTTACCTGTGATTAATCTGGTTCGTCGTACTGATGCAATTGCAGAGATGCAAGCATTAGGCATTCAACATGTTGTAGCAACCGATCAGCCTAACTGGAAAGAGCAAGTTAAACAGATTCATGGGGACCAACCTTTAATTGCGGGTGTGGACTCGATTGGCGGAAGTGCAAGTGGTGAAATGCTTAACTTGCTCAGTGAAAATAGCCTATTAGTTTCATTTGGAAGCATGACAGGTGAAACCATGCAAATTTCATCGGGTGATCTCATCTTTAAACAAGCAACTGTAAAAGGTTTCTGGGCAAGTGTGGTCAACAAAGAAATGCCAGCAGAACGTAAAAAAGAGCTTATTGTCGAGTTATTAACGTTAGCGACTCAGAAAAAATTAATCCTTCCTGTAGAAGGCGTTTTTAGTTTTGATGAGATTAAAACTGCTGCCCAAAGAGCAACTCAAGGTGCTCGCCAAGGCAAAGTATTGTTAAAGCCGTAAAATACTAAAAGATCAGTCGAGAGACTGATCTTTTTTTAATATCTTTAAAATAAAAAGGAAAATCGTATGATCGGACAAGTTTTAGTGGGTTTAATTGCAATATTACATGTCTATATTTTAGTGTTAGAGATGTTTTTGTGGGATAAGCCCTATGGCATGAAAGCCTTTGGAAATAATGCAGAAAAAGCAAAACTCACCAAAGTAATGGCACAAAACCAAGGGCTTTATAATGGCTTTTTGGCTGCGGGTTTGTTTTGGTCTTTATTGGCAGATGCACCGTTTGCGACATCCATTGCTAACTTCTTTTTAGGCTGTGTACTCATTGCAGGTATTTACGGTGGACTAACAGCCAGTAAAAAGATTATTTATATTCAGGCAGTTCCCGCATTGATTGCGTTGCTTGCTGTTAATTTTCTCTGAAAAGCGCACAATACAGCGTTTTGATATGGAAATGACCAGATAGGATCGGCGCATGTGGGCGTTATTTTTAAAATGTATGTTGGGGGCAGGGGTTGTTCTCGTCATTTCGATTTTATCGAAAAGTAAGGCATTTTATATTGCAGGTTTAGTTCCGCTTTTTCCTACATTCGCTTTGATTGCTCATGTGATTGTTTATCAGCAAAAAGGAGCTGAGGCTTTACAGAAAACAGCTCTGTTTGGCCTATGGTCACTTATTCCATATGCCATTTATTTAGTGGCGGTCTATGTACTTGCAACGCGTATGTCGATGTGGTTATGTCTAGGTTTGGCAACACTGTGTTGGGTAGTTGCCGCGGCAGGTTTAATTTATGGCTGGCAGTCGTTTCAGCATTAAAAAAGATTAAGAGAGAACCCTTAATCTTTTAAATTTAAATATGTTTATGATTCAATAACGCGGGTTCTAAGCATGCCTTCAACTAAATTGATCATTTTTTTACGAGAAAGAATTCGAGGCAGTTGAGACGTTAAATAATTGCTATAACCTACAACAAGAGTCGGTTTATTTTTATCTAATGCTGCAACCGTCACAGACACAACATCATCAACTGTCGAACTTTTCATACCGCTGGTATCGGCATTTGCGACCTGAGAAAAATTGGTTTCTGTATTTCCTGGGCAAACCGCTAGAAACTTAACACCTGAAGATGCATATTCTCCTGCCAGCGCCTCAGTAAATTGCAATACGTAAGATTTACTCGCACCATAAACAGCGATATAGGGTAATGGCTGAAACGCACCTGTCGATGAAATATTAATCATGATGCCTTTTTTGTTAGCAAGCATATGAGGCAGAAATAAATAACATAAAGACGTTACGCTACTGATATTCAGCGTGATCATTTCTTGATAGGTAGCTACAGATTGATCTAGAAATTTAGTCCATTTTCCAAATCCTGCGTTGTTAATTAAAATTTCTACTGATAATTTTCTAGCTTGTACTTCATCAAATAAGGTTTGTGCTGAATTTGGTTGAGCTAAATCTAAAACGATCACCTCAACAGTCACGTTATATTTTTTTCTAAGTTCATCGGCTAAATCATTCAGCTTTTGCTCGGACCGCGCCGTTAGAATTAAATTAATCCCTAAAGATGCAAGTTTTTGTGTATAGGCTTTGCCTATTCCTGAAGATGCTCCAGTAATTAATGCTGTTGAATTTTTGAAGGTAGAAAGATGAGCACTCATTTTATTGGTCCCTAATAACAGAAGTTATTACGATAAACCTTGTCCCTAAGGGCAGAGTCAAGCACTCATTTTGAAAGCTATTTTCATATTTTAATAAGCTGTTTTAGGCAGAAATTTTATTGGTAATATAAGTTTGAATAATCTCATTCTCCAGTTGCTTTAAATCTTCTTGTAAACGCGTTAATGCTGCTTTTTGCTCAATAATTTGTTGATTCTTTTTCTGAATGAGCTGTTGTGCAACTTCTACAGGAAATCGATTATTTTTATATTTTAAAGCTGATAAGTCATACAGTTCTAAAAGGCTAAATCCGACAGCTTGCGCGAGGCGAATCATCTTAACCGACTGAACATCAATCGCTTCATAAATACGATAATTTCCCTTTCTTTTTGCCACAGGTAGTAAGCCTAATTTCTCATAATGCCGAATGGCTTTAGGAGTGGCTCCAGTTAAAGATGCTAATTCGCCGATATACATATCTGTCTCATATTTTATTGAAAATCGATCAGCGTATTGAACAATCTGATCAATTCATTTGAAGTTTTAAATATGATCTAAACCTAACCATTGTCTTTGGTGGTAGGCGCTATCCCAAAATAACCACTCAAGTTTTGCGCCCATAGTGTAAGCAGCATGCATTTTTTCTAAAGTGTCTGCATCGCAACGTGCCGCAACTTTATCTACTGTCGCAATCACATTACGAACGGCTGTATGAAACTCTTCACCAGCATAGGTGTCTACCCATGCTTGATACGGGTTGTTCGGAACCGATTTGCTCACAATATCTTTACCGACTTCGGCATAAATCCAGAAACAGGGTAAAAGTGCGGCAAGCACAACAGGATAGCTTTCAGACCAAGCAGTTGCGGTTAAAAATGAAGTGTAATGGTGGCCTGCCAACGTTAATGGCGTATTTTTAAATTCTTCTTTGGTTACGCCAAAGTTTTTCATGAAGTCATCATGCAAACTGCGTTCAACCACAATCGCAATTTTGGCTGCGTCTGAAAATTGCATAATATCGTCAGCATCAAAAGCCTTTGCTGCTGCAACAGCAAGCACACGACCATAGGCCACTAAATATTGGGCATCCTGAATTACATAATGACAAAAAGCTTCTTTATCTAAAGTTCCATTGGCAAGTTCCTGATTAAAAGGCAGGTCGAGAATTTTTTGATATAAATTTAGATTACGTTGCCAGAGTTCTTGAGAAAAAAGCATAAAATCATTCCATTTAAAATAAGACAGCTGAACCGGATTTTAAATCAATTTTAAAATACAAAAATAATAATGATAGATATATCGCAAGAAAATATTTAATACGATTAACAAGTTAATAAAGAATTATAAATTTCTTATTTAACATAGGGATAAAGTAAGTGTAATAACGGCACAAAACGACATCATTTTATGGTGAATTATCGATATAATAACCGCGTTTTTAAAGAAAGATTAAGTTTAATTCTTGGCATAGGTCTGATCCATGAAGCATTTCCGATTTTCGATATTTTTTACGGTGGTGTGTTTAGCACTATCCGCGTATTGGGGTTTTACCCATGGACCTGAAGCGGGCATGTCTACCATGCTTAAAGCTTTAACAATTACAGCCATTTTAGCTGTAATGGAGGTTTCTCTATCTTTTGACAATGCTGTTGTCAATGCATCGGTTCTGCGTAATTGGGATCCTTTCTGGAAAATGCTATTTTTGACGGTGGGTATTTTAATCGCCGTTTTTGGTATGCGTTTAATTTTCCCAGTGGCGATTGTTGCTGTAACCGCGGATATGGGAATGATTGAAGTGGCCAAATTGGCACTCAACGATCCAAAAACGTATTCTGAACGCTTAATGGCCCACCACGCCGAGATTTCTGCTTTTGGTGGAACATTCCTATTATTGGTTTTCTTAAACTTCTTTTTTGATGAAGAAAAAGAAACTCATTGGTTCAGATGGCTTGAAGCTAAACTTTCTAGCTTAGCTAGCGTACCAGCAATGTCTGTTTTTATTGCTCTCATTGCGATGTTAATTATGGCAGCCAATGTTGATGAATCGCAGCGCCTTGTTGTGACTATGGCAGGTATTTGGGGCATTGTAGTTTATATTGGTGTAGAAGTATTAAGCCATATGTTAGGCGGTGAACCTGAAATTGATGAAGATGGCAATGCCGTTATGAAAGATGGATCAGGCGCTGCTTCTGGTGTAGTTAAGGCGGGTATCGGCGGTTTCTTATACCTAGAAGTGTTAGATGCATCTTTTAGTTTTGACGGCGTGATTGGTGCTTTTGCGATTACGAGCGATGTTGTCGTGATTATGCTTGGTCTTGCAATTGGTGCTATTTTTGTCCGTTCAATGACAGTTTATCTTGTTGAAAAAGGCACGCTAGATGCGTATGTGTTCTTGGAACATGGCGCACATTATGCCATTGGTGCTTTAGCATTCATTATGATTGCAAGTGGTACAGGCGTACATGTACCAGAAGTGGTAACTGGTTTAATTGGTGTAGCATTTATTGTTTGGGCGGTATTTGCTTCAATTCAATATAGTAAACGCCATCCACATTCGTCTTAAGCTAATTTTCAGTAAAGATGTTTAAAATAAAGAGGCTAAATGCCTCTTTATTTTTTTAAGCTGAAATCGTTAATTTAAATAAGGTGTCCCGTCTTTTTAGAAACGAATCGGCTTATAATTTGCCTAGTTTGATAAACGTGTATTGATATGATGAATGCTTTGGAACGTCGCTCAACTTTTGCCTTAAGTAGTATTTTTGCGCTACGCATGTTGGGTTTGTTCATGATTATTCCTGTCTTTTCTGTAGTCGGGCAGTCATATCAATATGCGACTCCAGCACTCATTGGTTTGGCTGTAGGTGTCTATGGTTTAAGTCAGGCTATTTTACAGATTCCCTTTAGCCTGCTTGCTGACCGCTTTAGCCGTAAACCTCTCGTGGTGCTTGGCCTATTACTCTTTGCACTTGGTGGTGCAATTGCCGGTTTATCTGACACGATTTATGGCGTAATTATTGGCCGTGCGATTGCGGGTGCAGGTGCTGTTTCGGCAGTGGTCATGGCACTTCTTGCCGATGTCACGCGCGAAGAACAACGTACTAAAGCCATGGCAGCCATGGGCATGAGTATTGGCTTGTCTTTTGTGGTGGCTTTTAGTCTAGGGCCTTGGCTCACAAGCCTTGTAGGCATTTCTGGCTTATTCTTTGTCACGACCATTATGGGTTTAATCGCGATTTTGATGTTATTGCTTGTGCCTAAAGTGACCCGTCATCATCGTAATTATCAGCAAGGCTACATGGCGCAGCTTAAGCAAGTGATTCAAATGGGTGATTTAAACCGTTTGCATGTTTCGGTTTTTTCATTGCACTTACTGCTCACAGCCATGTTTATTTATGTGCCTTCACAGCTCATCGAGTTTGCGCATATTCCTTTAGCCAGTCATGGTTTGGTATATCTGCCACTCTTGGTGATTAGTCTGTTTTTTGCATTTCCCAGCATTATCGTGGCTGAAAAATATCGCAAAATGCGAGGTATTTTCTTAACGGCAATTACAGGGATTATTGCAGGTTTGCTGTTACTCATATTTGGTTATCAATCAAAATATGTATTGCTCGCAGGCCTCGGTATTTTCTTCATTGCCTTTAATGTGATGGAAGCATTATTGCCATCGTGGTTATCAAAATGTGCGCCAATCCAGTCAAAAGCAACTGCTATGGGTGTAAATGCCAGTAGTCAGTTTTTAGGTGCTTTTTTTGGGGGCACACTTGGTGGACAACTATTGATGTTACATAATACTGCGATGGGATGGAGTGTCTTAGCAGGGATTGCTATAATATGGCTGCTAATTAGTTTTGGTTTAGCTCAGCCGCGGTATTTGTCATCTATTGTGTTGCCATTACCGCAAGTGCAACAGGTGAATGAGTGGACCACACAGCTATTGGCAATTCGTGGTATTGAAGAAGTTGTGGTGATGCCTGACCAGCAAGTTGCTTATATTAAAGTCGATAAACAGTCACTTGATGAGGCTGCGCGACGTGATTTAACGCAGTTGTTCGGTAAAGAGGTAGCCATTTAAGCATAACTCTTATAAAGTAAAACATAGAAATGTATAGGATGAAGACAGCTAATGCGTGGTGTAAATAAGGTTATTTTGGTTGGTACTTTGGGTCGTGATCCTGAAACAAAAACTTTTCCAAATGGGGGCTCGTTGACTCAATTTTCAATCGCGACAAGTGAAGCTTGGACCGATAAAACTTCGGGTGAACGTAAAGAACAAACAGAATGGCACCGTATTGTTTTGCATAACCGTTTAGGGGAAATTGCTCAGCAGTTTTTACGTAAAGGTTCTAAGGTTTATATTGAAGGTTCATTACGTACGCGTCAGTGGACTGATCAAAATGGCCAAGAGCGCTATACAACAGAAATTCGTGGCGAACAGATGCAAATGTTAGATGGTCGTCAACAAGGTGAACAAGGTCTCGCTGGCGGTAATGATTTTAATCAACCGCGTTTTAACGCACCTCAACAAGGTGGCAATGGTTATCAAAATAATAATAACCAAGGCGGTGGTTATAACCAAAATAGTGGTGGCGGCTATGGCAGTAACCCAGCTGGTTTTGGTAATGGTGGAAACAGTAACCCACAATCTGGTGGTTTTGCTCCAAAAGCTTCACAACAGCCTGCGTCTGCACCAGCTGATTTAGACGACGATTTACCGTTCTGAGATACACTAGAGATATAGTTTTGTAAATTTTATAAAATTATTCTTTATTAATAGGTAGTTATGAAAGAAATTTACAGATACTAGAAATGGTTCTGTAAATTTTTTTACTTCTAATTTATTATATTTAATACTTAGACTTTTTGTTAAATTTAACCATGATGTCTGTTAAAAGATTTGTAATGAGTAGTGGTGAGCGATTTGCTGTTCTTTTGGATAGTAATGGTGTTCCTATGACTTACCCAAATTTATATACGATCATTCATTTAAGAAATCGTGGTCAATCAATCAATACAATTTCAGCTCTTTTAGAAGATATTAAGTTGCTTTTCCAGTTGTTAGATAATTTAGGAATTGACTTGGAACAAAGGGTAAAAAGTAAAGATTTTTTGAAATTAAATGAAATCGAAGCTATAGCAAATTTAGCTAGTTTCAGTCGTAGTCGATTAGATGGAATGGCTTCAAATAAAAAAATTATAAATTTTCCCAAAAGTAATAACAGAGAGCGATCTAGAGCAAAACTGGTTGCTACTCAGGATTATGTGTCCAAACAATTAATATATAGGCGTTTAACTAATTTTGCTGAATATATTGGATGGTTAGAGACGTATTTTCATTCATCAGCAATAACAAGTACAAAACGTTTCTTAACATCTCGTAGACCTCAAAAATCCATGGATACTCAGTCTGAATATAAGTCCTTTGATAGTGAGCAATTACATAAAATTTTAAAGGCAGTTGATCCTGATACTCAGAATCGTATTTGGGTTTCAGATTACATTACTTATAGAAATGAGCTGATTATCTATTTATTTTTATATCTTGGATGTCGTAAAGGCGAATTATTGAATTTAAAAATTACAGATATAACATCTCATCAAGATGGCACTGTATATCTTACTATAAGACGTAATGCTCATGATGGGAGTGATTCTAGATTGTATCAACCATTGGTTAAAACTAGAAGTAGATCAATTGCAGTCAATCAAAACCTAAAGAAGAAATTAGAAACTTATATTTTAAGTTATAGATCAACCGTGTCGAATGCAGAACTTACGGACTATTTGATCTTATCACACAAAGGACAGCCACTCTCGATCACTGCTCTAGATAAAATTCTCTCTCAAATTTCGAGAACCGTTTTATTTAATGTACATGCACATGCATTTAGACATACTTGGAATGATAAATATTCTGAGAAATCGCAAAATCTAGTGTCATCAGGTAGAACTACTGAATCTCAAGTTGAAAATGATCGTGCTTATCTGATGGGTTGGATACCAAATTCTCAAAGTGCGAGAAGATATTCTAGACGTGCAGAAAATAAAAGAGCTATAGAAGTTGGTTTAAGTATCCAAGAAAAATTTGAGGATGGAAATGAATAAATCACTTCTAGTCGATAGTTTCGATAAATCAAAAAATACCTTTATCTCATTCAAAGGATATGAATTTCATGTTTTTGATAACAAATGGTTTTTGGATATTAATGCAACTTTAAAGTTAAATTATGTAAACTTCTTGAAAGAAGATGTGAAATACGATGTTCTATTAACTCTAAGTAATTTTGCTCAGTATTCTTCAAGTTCTCATACTGCTAATATGAATAAATATATTGCAAAGTATGTTGAGATTACACAGCAAGATCATTTCTCAGTTGAAGGCCTTTTAAATTATAAAAATTTTTATTCGTCAAAAAAAGATGAATACAAAGTAGCAATGCTACGAGTTTTTTTGAAAAAACTATATGACTTGGGTTATTCCTCAGTAGATGATGAAATTTACGATTTAATGGATTCATGGAGATTAAGTGGCAATGAAAAAGGAGCAGCAGTTCTTTCCCTTGATCCAGATGAAGGCCCATTTAGTCCATTTGAATTTCAAGCAATTATCACTAGAACCAACGAATATTTAGCAGAAAAAAAGATTTCTTATTATGAGGCTGCTTTAATTCGTATTTTCTGTGCGACTGGTAGACGACCAATCCAAATTGCTGGATTAAAGGTTAAAGACCTATACATGACTGATAAGTATAATTTTAGTGATAAAAAAGAAGTTCATATACTTAATATCCCAAAAGCTAAAGTTAGAGGCGCTAGTGGCTTCCGATTTACTTTTAGTGAAGTAGGAATTCGTGAAAGTATTGCGAAAATTTTATTTGAGCATATTCAAATTCTAAAGCAGAGACTAACTAAACAGATAAAGCGAGAGTTATCTGAACAGGAGCTTGCAGAGCTACCCCTATTCTATGATTTTGAGAAATTAACTAATCTGGATTGGGGAAATCAAAATGAAATTTTAGAAATTTTGACAAATGAAATCATTCATATGCCGACCAATGAATTAACCCAATTATTAAAAGGGGCGGTAAGCAAGCTTGGTATCCGCTCTAGGGAAACTGGTCAACCAATATACATTAATGCATATCGGTTTCGTTACACGCTTGGAACAAATGCTGCTCGACAGAAAGCAGGCGTAAATGTCATTGCAAAGCTGTTAGATCATCATGACACCCAGAATGCACATTGCTATGTACAAAGTGTTCCTGAAATTGCACAGCAAATATCATCCATCATGGATGAGAACTTACGCAAATATGCAGATGCTTTTCAAGGAAAAGTTGTTAGTGATGAGACTGAGGCTCACTTACAAGTTAAAGATGCGAATCGAATATCTTGTGTAGAACAGGACTGTGATGTTGGCTCATGTGGAACACATCAATATTGTAGAGATCATGCGCCTGTAGCATGTTACCTATGTAGTAAATTTATGCCATGGGCAAAAGCCCCTCATCAGCTTGTTTTAGAAATGTTAATAAAAGAGCGAGATGATCTAATAACAATGGGTTGTAGCCTTGAGGTTGCTTCCGTGAATGATCGAGCTATTATTGCTGTTCAGCAAGTAATTGATGCTTGTCGGGAGTTTAATCATGGATAATTTAATATATTTCCCATCTGTTAAAATCCAGTCTCCTTACTCCGAAATTAAGCGGTTCATTGACTTTGTTAAACAGTTATCAGAGTTAAATGAAGATATTAAATTCTATGAGAATTATTGGAAAGGCGAAGTAAACTTTGTCAAAACAGGCATCTCATCCAAAGATAGATCACCCGAAAATCTTTTGCACAATTCAATTCTAGAATTTGCCAAGGCGTATGTTAAGTATCAAAGAATTAATCGTAAGTTAAAAACTCAAGATACGATTCTAGCAATTCGGGCAATAGAACAAATATGTTTATATCGATATGGTGAAGTTGATTTAACTAAATTGATTATTGCTGATTTTGACTTGGCTGCTGAAAATACAAAGGAAAATTATAAAGCAAGCTCTGCTTACCATGTGGGAAGACACCTAAAGATTCTTTTAGACTTTCTTCGCCAATTAAAAATAGTTGATTTACCAGAATGGAAAAATCCAATTAAAAAAAGTGCTGATAAGTCAATTGTGCTAGATAAGAAGTCAGAGGAATATCGAGCATCTAAACTTCCTGATGAGAACGCTATTTTTGCATTAGCAGATATTTTCTCACGAAAAGATTCCGAGTTGTCAGATAGAGATATTTTTGTCACCAGTGCTGTAAGTCTGCTTCTAGCTGCGCCTGAACGAGCATCAGAGCTGTTTTTTCTAAAATATAATTGTATCCATGAGGAAGAAGTTCAAACGTTTTCTAAGAGCAATTTAGGTCTTCTAACAGATAGCTCTAATATTGAGAAAGTATTAGGTATTAGGTGGTATGCACAAAAAAATTATGGGTATGATATTAAATATATCCCAAGTGTCATGATTCCAACAGTCAAACGAGCCATTCAGCGTTTGATTAAGATGTCAGAAAAGCCAAGACGTTTAGCATATTTAATTGAGACAAGTGATAAATTTCCTAGACATGAACTTTGCCCTGATATTGCTGATGATAAGTTACTTAGTTGTGCAGAGGTTTTAAGAGCGATGGGATTTGATGAATCCTTATATTCATCTACTGTACAAGCACGGGATGCAGCTTTAAGTTTTTTATGCTCTAGGAAAATACCAAGTGAGGATTATGTAGTTAGTTTAGAGGACTTGAATATAATTTTGCGTAATAGATTACCGAAGGGCTTTCCTTATGTACCTTTTAAGACTGGTAATGGGGTTCAGGTTAAATGGTCAGAAGCTTTATTTTGTGGTTTTGTAAATCAATTTCATTCTAATAAATTAACTATATTGTCAGAGTTATGGATGCCGAAGGTTGGTACTTTAGGTGAAGATTTATCTCCAACCAGAAAAAAGCTACGTGGAAAAGATAAGTTATCAAATGTGCGATCTATTTTTCAGCGGTGGGGACATGGCAATTACAGTATGACAACTCATCAATTTCGGCATTTATTGAATACCATAGCAAATACGAATGGAATGGATAACTTATTACTCGCTAAATGGTCAGGACGAGCTGATATGAAGCAAAATCGAGTATATGACCATACCACGGTTGAAAATCGTAATTATGGCTTAATCCAAATGCAGAAAAATGAGGTCGGTACAGTAAAGACCGATAGTACATTTACATTTCAGATTTCTACACCTCGCACTCTACAGGAGCTAAATACCAAAACAACATTGTCCATGCACACTACGGAGTTTGGACTTTGTACACATTCATATATTGATGAACCCTGCCTAAAATATAGAAACTGTCTCAACTGTACCGAACATGTGTGTATCAAAGGTGATGCAGAAAAGAAAAAGCGGCTTCAAGATCGACTAAAAAAAGAAAAAATCCTATGGGTAAAGGATAAGGAGGCAGTTAGTAAGAATGTTACTGGTGCAACAGTCTGGTTGGAGATGAGAGAACTAACGATTAAACGTTGTGAAAAGATGATTGCACTATTGGATGATCCAAGCATTCCTTATGGTACACCTTTAAGTCTCCCCCCTTCTGAAGATGTCACTCATCTTGATTTAGCGTATCAAAAGGCAGGTCGTAAACGCATCCCCGTTATTGAGAATACTCAACGTAGACAGATTGAAAAGCAGCAAGTTTTGCATGACTCTTTGTTGTTGGATTTATGGAGTTAACATGTCACAACATTTAACGGATCAGAATATTCAAGATATTGTTGAAATTCTTGATTATTGGCCACCAAATGAAAAGTTAACATGGGAGCGATTATGCAAAGCGATTGAAGTACAACTAGAACTTGTGCCTGCACCAACTCGTCAAACCCTACAGAAATTTGCAAGAATTAAGAATGCTTATGATCTAGGGAAAAAATCTCCAACAGCTTTAAAAATATTGAAATCAAAGCAACAAAAACTTCCTGCGAGCTTGAAAATTGCTCAAGCTAAAATTGAGGCTTTGGAAGCTAAGAATGCCAGATTGGAAAAAGAAAACGCTATGTTGTTAGAACAGTTTGTAGTGTGGCAATACAATGCTCATAAGTATGGATTAAGTATTGCTAAATTGAATGAGCCGATGAACAAAAAAAGTTCGGATTGATTTTAAAAAGTAAATTATTACACCGCTTAAAAGTGGTATCTGAGTCATATCTTACAAAAATTCGATAAATATCATCAACAGCCATATTTATTGCTCTTTTGATTCTTCAAACACACCTTTTGAGTTTAAAAGCATGTGTTTGATCGGTTGACCAGTTAACTGAGCAATATCCAAAAGATCACAAGTCATTTGTTGCCCTAGTTGCTCACGCCGAGCAGCTTTAACGATTTCCTGCATGTTTTGAAATTCTTCAAAGCTCAGAACAACAGCTTCGGGCGTATTATTCATACAAACAAAAACAGGTTTATGGCTATCTTTGATACATTGAACAATTTTGCTCCAAGATTTGCGCACATCAGTCGCAGAAACAATTGCACCGTTTATAAAAGTTAATCTATCCATATCTAAGACCTTATACTTTATTTCAAAGATACTCTAAGCATTAGTGATTTAATTTAATTCTTAGTCACCGACTTGAAACAAGAATGAGCGGTAGGGTGGAACAGGAATCAGTGGTAGGTTTATGCTTGAATATAAATCTAGGTTTTGGTCATTGTACTGCCTCTAACATATTCAATAATCATTAGAAAATGACCTAAACTTTTTATAGATTTATTATCGCAATTTCTTTACATTTTCTATAATGAAAAATGTAATTTTGAATCTTATTCCGAATGTAAAAAAATAAATTTTAAATTGTGCAAATTAAAAATAGGGAAATCTATGCTTACTGGAATTTATATAAATAACGTTGCCACTTACAATGTACCAACACAATTAGACGGTTTAAAGCAGATAAATTTTATATTTGGGGCAAATGGGTCTGGAAAAACTACAATTGGTAGAGTTATAGATCAATCATCAGGCTACACACATTGTTTACTTCAATGGTTTGGTGAGGAACCAATAAAAACTCTCGTCTATAATAAAGATTTTATTGATCGTAATTTCAATCAAGAAAATACCGTTAAAGGAGTTTTTACCCTAGGTGACGATCAAGTTGAGGCAGAACGTCAAATTGCTTTATTACGCCCACAAATCGATAAAGCAAAGAATGATATACGTGGGTTAAACATTCAACTTAATGGTGAAGCCAACCAAGGTGGTAAAGTCGCTGAGAAAGCAGCATTAGACCCTGAAATTCAAGCAAAATGTTGGCAAAAAAAACAAAAGTATGACTCATATTTTCAGGACGCTTTTACTGGATTTAGAAATAGTGCAGAAAGATTTAAAGATAAAATTCTATTGGAAAAACAAATAAATACATCAATTCTTTTATCATTAGAAGAGTTAAAAGAGAAAGCCTCTACAATATTTTCAAGTAACGTCGAAAAATACAATCTTATTTCAGCTTTTAATGCTTCTACACTTGTTGGAGTAGAAGCAAACCCGATTTTACAAAGAATAATTATTGGTAATCAAGATGTTAATATCTCTAAGCTCATAGAAACTATAGGTAATAGTGATTGGGTTAAACAGGGCCGTGAACATTTTGAAAAAAGTTACCCCCAATGCCCTTTTTGCCAACAAATAACTCCACCAAGTTTTTCTGATGAATTACTTCAATTTTTTAGTGAAACATATGAGCAGGAAGTAGGGATTGTTGAACAACTATTTAGGCAATATCTAGACACATCTGAAATAGTATTAAATGCAATTCAATTCATAAGTAGTCAAAATACACCTTTTTTAGAAATAGAGCTTTTTCAAGCAGAAGCTCAAATACTCAATGAGCGCTTGGAGCGAAACAAGGGCATCTTACAAAGGAAATTGTCAGAACCGAGCCTAAAAGTTTCTCTAGAACCATTAGAACCCATTATTAGTAAAATCTTAGATCTGATCCAAGATGCAAATCAAAACATTATGCTACACAATCAAGTTGTCCACAACCTCGCGACTGAAAAGCAGAACCTTACAAATCAAGTTTGGAAATACATTATAAATGAGTTAGATAGTGACTTAAGTACTTATTTACAAAATAAGGCGAGACTCGAATCCACCATTACTGGAATGAACAATAGCTTAATACAAAAAAGAGAAATTTTAGATAATTTAGAAGCCCGACTAAAAGTATTTGAAAAGAAAGCTACGTCAACAATACCGACAGTAAATGAAATAAACGATCTTCTCAAATCATTCGGCTTTACTTCATTTTATATAAACCGTGTAGATGAACAAGGCCATTATAGAATTTGCCGAGCAAATGGAGATGATGCTAGCCGATCTTTGAGTGAAGGTGAAAAGACATTTATAACTTTCCTCTATTTTTATTCACTTATAAAAGGCTCCCATTCTTCATCAGGAATTACCGAAAATAGAATTGTAGTCTTTGATGACCCTATTTCTAGTTTAGATAGTGATATTCTCTATATTGTAAGCAGCCTCATAAAGCGTGTATTTGATCATGTTCGCACTAAAAATACTTTGATTAAACAAGTTTTTGTTTTGACCCATAACGTTTATTTTCATAAAGAAATTACTTTTAATAACAAACGAAGTCAGAATCAAATCATAAGTGATGAAACCTTTTGGATGGTCAAGAAAAATTCTAGCGGATCTACTATTGAAAAATGCTCTGAGAACCCTATTCGTTCAGCCTATGAACTACTCTGGTCAGATATAAAAACCAATAATCAGTCAAACCTAACTATTCAGAATACATTACGTCGAATTCTTGAAAACTATTTCACAATGTGGGGTGGTATGAAAAAAGATGAAATTTGTGATCTTTTTGAAGGAAATGAAAAGCTAATTTGTCAGTCGTTATTTGCATGGGTCAATGATGGTTCACATTCAATCCATGATGATCTGTATATTAACCACGGGCAACAAACTAATGAATCCTATTTATCTGTTTTTAAAGAGATTTTTCATAGGTCTGGTCAATCAGGTCATTATCAAATGATGACAGGTAGTTTAACAGATGGTATGTCTTGATTAGAAATAGTTTTAGTTTTGAATGCAAAATACTGGATATAGTATTCAACTTATGAAAATGCGATATTCCATTTGATGTTTGTGAAAGTGACTTATTTTATATTTTTGTGTTAAATATTAGCCACTTAAATATCATTTTTTCAGATATTTTTATTTTTTAATTAACATTATTCTACAATTTGTTAGTATTGATTAAATTTTTATTTTGAGATCTCATATGATAGATGTGATCCATGGAACAACAGATAAACCTGTTACATCAAAACAGCTTCAAGATGCTGTTCAACAAATAAAAGAATTAGATGGAACTTTATATTTAGGTTATCCAATTATAGGTACTGTTGATGGTGCCTATGAAATAGATGCACTTTTAACGTCTCCTCAACATGGAATTATTGCCTTTATTTTGGTTGAAGGGACTGAATTACCAGAAGATATATTAGATATACAAGACACGTGTTTTACGATGTTGTCTGCAAAGCTTATTCAATACAAAGAGCTTTTAAAAAGAAGGCAACTGGATGTAGATGTACGAGTTTTAACATTTTCACCAGCCGTATCAAATGGTCAAGAAAGCCTTGAAGAAGATAGTCTTATAATTACACAAGCTTCATCTTTAACTAATTATCTTAAAAATGAACAATTCGATAATTCTGAAAAATATAAGCAGATTGTAAGTGCTATTCAAGCTGTTTCAAAAGTAAAAGTAGGAAAAAAAAGGAATCCGCAACAACCCAACTCTAGAGGGGCTAAATTAGTAAAGCTAGATCAATCTATTACAAATTTAGATTTACAACAAAGTAAAGCCGTACTTGAAACAGTTAATGGTGTTCAGCGTATTAGGGGATTAGCAGGTTCAGGAAAAACTATTGTTTTAGCTAGAAAAGTGGCTTATTTACATGCTAAAAATCCTGATTGGAAGATAGCGGTTACTTTTAATACAAGATCATTAAAAAAGCAATTTGAAACTTTGATAACAAGTTTTGTTTATGAGCAAACTAATGAACTCCCCGACTTCGAAAAAATTAAAATTATTCATGCTTGGGGCAGTCCCTCTATGGAAGGGGTGTACTACAATTCCTCATTAGCAACAAATTCAAAATATTATGATTTCCGAACTGCAAAAATGTTTAGACGACCATCTGATCAAAATGAGTTTGATTTTGCGTGTAAGTCTTTATTAGATCAAAAACAGTCATTCCCGACTTTATATGATCTGATCTTAATTGATGAAGCTCAAGATTTTGCACCATCTTTTTTACAGCTCTGCTATAAGCTTTTGGATAAAAATAAACGACTTATATACGCATATGACGAGTTGCAAACACTTTCAGAGAGTTCAATGCCTAACCCTGAAGATATTTGGGGGAAAGATGAACAAGGGCGACCTTTGGTCAGTTTAAACACTAATGATGGTGAGCCTGAAAGAGATATTATTCTTGATACTTGTTATAGAAATCCTAGACCAGTACTAACTTCAGCGCATGCTTTAGGTTTTGGTATATATCGTAAAGTTCCTGAAGGTAAGCTGCCTTTAGTGCAAATGTTTGATTATGCTCCTCTCTGGAATGATATTGGATATGAAGTCGTTGAAGGTAACTTAACTGAAGGTGAAAAAGTACGTTTGGCGAGGACGCTTAAATCAAGCCCTGACTTTTTAGAGAATCATTCAGAAATTGATGATTTAATAGAGTTTAGGACATTCAATACAGAAGAAGAACAGATTAAGTATTTGGTAGCTTCAATTAAGAAAGATATTGAAGAAAATGAGTTAAAGCCTGAAGACATTATGATAATTCATCCAAATGCTTTAACTGCTAGAGATAAATTTGGTCCAGCTAGGTATGGCTTATATGACGAAGGGATTAACTCAAATCTGGCAGGTGTAACGATTTCTCCTGATGATTTTTCACAAGATGATAGTGTTACATTTACCTCCATTTTTCGGGCAAAAGGTAATGAAGCGCCAATGGTTTATGTGATCAATGCTGACTATTGTGCTCAAGGTATTGGACTGGCAACAAAAAGGAATATTCTTTTTACAGCTATGACGAGAACTAAAGCATGGTTGAGGGTATTTGGCGTTGGTTCTGGTATGAAAATTTTGGAAGACGAATTTCAGGAAGTAAAAAGAAATAACTTTTCACTTTCATTCACATATCCAACGGAAGAACAGAGACAACATTTAAGAATTGTGAACAGGGATTTATCAGATAAAGATAAAAAAAGAATTCAAGCTAGGAGAAAATTCTTAGAAAACTTGATTAAGGATTTAGATGAAGGTGTTCTTCATAAAGAGGATTTAGACCCAGATGTATTACAAAGATTTAAAGATATTTTTGGGTGATTGAATATGCCTTTAACTCCTTCAGATATTATCAATGAAATTAGAGCCATAGATGAGCTTTTCTTTAAGAATAGTTTAATTGATAAATATAATAGTTATTCGTTAAAAGAGCATCCTGAAAATAAAACAGAGATATGTATTTCATCATGTAAAGATATTTCCTTTACTTTATCGTCTATGAGCTATAAAGATTTATATGATGAATCTTATAAAAGGAACCTTTTTAATTACTTAATGTTAGATGGAGCAATCATCCAATTAAATTATTTATTTAATAAAAATAAAATTTATAAACATCGATTAGCCTATTTACCAAATCCAAATATGGAAGCTTTTCAGCATGAACCAGATATTTATATTGAGCAACCAATGTATGCTGAAATTATAGAGCCTTCTATAGTTCCAGTTCCAATTAGGTTTGATTATGATGAAACGGCATTTGAGGAGTTTAACCATCCAAAAAGCCACTTAACATTAGGTCAATATAAAAATTGTAGAATTGCTACAAGTTCACCTGTATCACCTCTAGTTTTTATCGATTTTGTTCTTAGAAGTTTTTATAACACTGCATACAAAAGCTATAACCAAGGCATTCGATATCCGAAAAGGTTTTTTGAGCCTACTATTACGGAAGGTGAAAAAAGTTTTCTACATATGAATATGATTAGATAAATAAACCTATCCTAAAATCTTTAATTTAAAAATTTTATTTGATAAAATTAAGTAAAACAGTGGTCTAAAATTCTCAATCCATCCTTGGAATAAAAATCTGTTAGTTCTTCAACTTTTAGAAGACTTAATTGTTTCTGAATTTCTTCTATGCGTTTTTTGAGAAGGAAGTTTTCTCTGAACTATAGAATTTTTTTAGATGCGAAAATACATAAACAGCGTGCAATATTCCTTTATTATTTTGAGGTTCATGTTTCCAAGGAAAATAAATATTTTTATTTGTTGAGAGATAAAAATCATATTTTTTTCTAATAATGATAGTAGAAAATGCATAGTTTCATGAATGGGTTAAGTACCAAATATTGTGCTTAACAGGATACATCTTCCAATCAAAAATTACCTGTCTCGAAATCATTGACCACTGAATTAGTCTGTATACAACCAAGCATCCACTAATCAGGCAAATCTAAAGATTTGTGTCTGGATCTATTACAAGGTGTTATGTGTAAGCAGATAGCCAATCAAAGTGGATTATGAATTGATTCCAATGTTGTGAATTACAGGATCATTACTCGGCTCGTCATTCTTATGAATACATCCTCTAAAAATAGTAAATTTTTAAAGGATTAGCTATATATTTTAACAATATACTTAACGTTTATTTATCAAGCAATTGAATTAAAATAACTATTATTTTATTGGTGTATATATCCGTTCTAATCAAAGTTTCAAAAAAGGCGAGTTTATCTCGCCTTTTTTATTACTCAATTCCAAGTAAACGTAAAAGTGCGGTACCAGCGGCTGCCAAACAAATCACCAATAATAGAGGCACTTTTTTCCAGACCAAGAAAAGCGCTAACCCAACACCAAAAATACGCGCGAAACCAGCGAAATGTTGGCCTTCAAAGAGTGTCGTGGTCACTGCAATAGCGCACAGCAAAACAGTTGCGCCGTTTGACAATAAAACTTGGTATTTTTCAGAAAAAGTAAACTTGGCACCTAAATGAAAACCAGCAAAACGAATGCTGTAAGTACCGAGTGCAAGTAAGGCTATACCTAAAATAATGAGTAATTGTTGATTCATTTCTTTCTCCCAAATATTAAACCAAAAAGAGAAATTAAAATTGGAAGTCCTGAGGCTAAAAAGGGTGTGGTGATCAGGGCTAAAGTTGCGCCAGAAAATGCAGCTCTTCGCGTAAATTTATTCTTTAAAGCAGAAAAAGTAAGAGCAATTAAAATGGCGGGGAAAATTGCATCTAGCCCAAATGTTTTTGGGTCTGGAATAGCAGTTCCAATAAAATAACCAGCGGTTACACCGAGTGGCCAACTGAGCATAATGCATATACCACACAACCAATAAGCAGCTTTTTTAGTTTCAAAATCAGGTTGTGCCATGCCAAACAAAACACTTTCATCGTTCATGATATGGCAGCCGAAATAACGTAAATATTTACCTCTGATTAATTCATTGACCGCAATTCCAAAAGGTAAATGCCTTAAATTGACCAATAGACCTGCAATTGCAGCTGCAATCGGACTACCGCCTACCGCTAAAAAACCAATAAAGATAAATTCAGCAGTTCCTGCAAGTACAAAAATCGATAAGCAAAGTGGAATCCACAAGGGGAGGCCATAGCTCGCGGCAAGAGAACCTAAAGACATTCCAACTACACTGGTTGCCAGACACACAAAGAAAATTGAGCGAGTGGTGTCTTTACTAAGTTTCTTAATGAGAGAGTATGTGGTCATAGCATGATATAACGAACGATTTTCCATTATAATGAATAAGTCTGATTGTTTTGTCAAAATGAACGATCGTTTTTTATATAGAACGGGTGTGTTGAATGTCTCAGCCAATTCAAATTATTGCCAAAGGTTTAACTCGTGAGCGCCAAAGAGTAGGGCTTTCATTGGCAGAGGTTGCTCGTCGTGCAGGTGTCGCCAAATCTACACTTTCACAATTAGAGGCAGGCCAAGGTAACCCAAGTATTGAAACCTTATGGGCGCTTTGTGTTGCGCTAAATATTCCATTTGCACGTCTGATGGAAGAGCCTAGCAATCAGGTACAAGTGATTCGTTGCGGCGAGGGTCCAACAGTGAGTTCAGAGATTGCCAATTACAAGGCAATTTTACTGGCGAATTGTCCGCCTCATGCACGTCGAGATGTGTATCTACTCATTGTTGAGCCTGGCGAAGACCGTCTTTCTGAACCCCATCCAGTTGGTTCTGTAGAGCACATTATTGTGGTTGAGGGCAAAGCCTTGGTTGGCTTAATTGATGAAGCTGTTGAGCTCGGTGTTGGAGATTATATTTGTTACCCTGCCGATCAAAAACATATATTTAGAGCCTTAGAAAAGGGTACAAAAGCTTTATTAATTTCTGAACAAAATTAAAGAATTTTAAACTGATTAAATTAAAACTTATTTATTATTTAAAATAAAAACCATTTACCAGCATCCCATACAAAAAGAGCCAATTTTGCGTATAAATTTTGCAATTGGCTCTCTCTTTTATTACAAAAATGGCTCTCGTTTCTTGACTGCCGAAACGACAAATTAAAGCCATTGGAAGTATGCATACGGAAGCGCCGGATAAGCTCAGTGAATTTTCTGTTTTAGAAATTGGGCAGAACGGCTAAATTTTTAGGGGATATTTTTTGGCTTCGGAGGTTTTCCGAGACTAGCCGATATCCTCCATATATTAAGGAAAATGATATGGCAGCTCATCAAAATGGTTCTGAAGCCAATCACTCCCAAAGTTTAAAACATGGACTCAAATCACGGCACCTGACGATGATCTCGATTGCAGGGGTTATTGGTGGTTCTCTATTCGTGGGCTCGGGTAGCATTATTTACAATACGGGACCTGTAGTTTTTCTAACCTATGCTTTGGGTGGTTTACTCGTTTGGTTCATCATGCGTATGTTAGGCGAGATGGCTGTTTTAAACCCTGACAGTGGCTCTTTTTCAACTTATGCTGACCGCGCGATTGGCCGTTGGGCAGGTTTTTCAATCGGCTGGTTGTACTGGTGTACGCTCGCAATGCTCATGGGGTGGGAAGCCTATGTGGCAGGTAAAATTTTAAACAATTGGTTCCCATTTATACCAATCTGGGCCTATATGGTCGTGGTCATTGTTGCATTGGTCGCAGTCAATTTACAAAATGTGAAAAATTATGGTGAATTCGAGTTCTGGTTCGCCCTTATCAAAGTTATCGCGATTGTTATTTTCCTTGTGATTGGTAGTTTGGCCATCATGCATTTGTGGCCTTGGGGTAATCCAGCTGCTTCTGGTATTAGTAACTTAACCTCTCAAGGCTTTATGCCAAATGGAGGATCATCCGTCATTACCGCTTTGCTTGGGGTCATGTTTGCCTATATTGGTGCTGAAATTGTGACTGTAGCAGCAGCAGAATCAGAAAACCCATCTAAGGAAATTCGTAAAGCTTCTAACTCGGTTGTTTGGCGAATTATTTTGTTCTATGTTGGTTCAATGTTTGTCGCGGTATGCTTAATTCCTCACAACAATGAACTTTTGAAAGATTCGACGTGGGGAACCTATAGCGTGACTTTGTCGGCACTTGGGATTCCGGGGGCTCGCCATATTGTGAATTTTGTGGTGTTAACGTCGGTATGTAGTTGCTTTAACTCAGCACTTTACACGTGTTCACGTATGTTATTTTCGTTGGCTAAACGTGGCGATGCACCGAAAAGTTTTGGTTCAGTAAACAGTAAAAGCAGCCCGTGGGTTGGTGTGATTGTGTCATGCTTTTTCTCTGTGATTGCCGTGGTTTTAACTGCAACCAAGAGCATGGACGTTTATGACTTTTTCATGCTAACCACAGGTGCAGCGACATTGTATGTCTATTTGACTATTGCTTATTCACAGCTCCGTATGCGTAAAAAACTAGAAGCTGAAGGCGTCAAAATTGACTTTAAAATGTGGATGTTTCCTTTCCTGACTTATGTGGTGATCTTTGCAATTATTGGTGCAATTCTCACCATGTTGATTGAAGGCACATATTTTAAAGAAGTGATTTACACCACAGCATTGTTCGGCATTATTGTATTTTTTGGAATATTGTCGGAAAAACTGGGTTGGGGCAAAGACCGTAGACAGACTCATTTAACCCATAACCATGAAGAAAAGTTGGTTTAGTATTTTTGAAACAATAAGAGCCTCTCGATGAGGCTCTTTTTTTATTCAGCAGAACGAGATTAAAGAATCAATTTAGTGTTGATACGCCTGCTTCGCGTAAGCACTGGAGCAAGACACCAAATGCCATCACCATGTCTTTTTCATTAACACAGGCAAAGCCCATCAGTAAGCCACGCTGGGCGTGTGCATGAGATTGCATGTAGTACTGCGAAAGTGGGCGAACTTTGACACCACGCTCAAGTGCAGTGGCTGCAATCGCCACATCATCGCAATGAGCTGGTAGTTTTAAAACCAGATGCAAACCCGCAGCTTCATCATAATCATGGATAAATTCTGCCCCCAGATAGCGTTTAATCAAGCTGACCAAGTAATCACGGCGTTTGCCATAAAGTAGACGCATACGACGAATGTGTGCTTCGTAGTAACCTTCGCGAATAAATTCAGCTAATGCTTTTTGTTCGAGTAAATGTCCACCACGGTACAACTCTGCTGCCACAATCCGTAGCGGAGAAAAGAGCGGTTTAGGCACCACCAAATAACCAATTCTTAGAGATGGATAAATGGTTTTACTAAACGTGCCCATGTACAGCACAGGTGCATCATTTTCTAGGCCCTGTAAAGACGGATAAGGTTGGCCCGAGAAACGGAACTCACTGTCGTAATCATCTTCTACAATCCAGCTATTGTGCTGACGGGCAATCTCAATCAATTTGCGTCGACGATCTAGGCTTAAATGTGAGCCAAGCGGATATTGGTGTGAGGGTGTGACAAAAATGAGTTTAGGTGGTTTAACCGGATTTTCTTCAGGGATAATGCCTTCGGCATCGACTGGCATGGGCTGAATATCAACGCCATTAATACGTAGCATGTTGCGCATTCCCCAATACCCCGGATCTTCAATCCAGATGCGATCACCAATATCGCTGAGTGCACGTGAAACTAAATCAATCGCTTGGTGAATACCTTCGGTAATAATAATCTGGTCGGCATCGCACTGGACTGAACGGGCAACCCGTAAGTAGTCTGCCAATGCACTTCGAAGTTCGATACATCCGCCCGCGTTGCTATAGATAAGGCGGTTAATGTCTGGCTCACGGCTTAATTTTGCTTGAATACGGCTAAAAATATGATGTGGGAACTCAGTGACATCAGGTGCGCCAGGCACAAATGCACCCCATTGATGTGGAGATGCTGCGGCATAGCCTAATAAATTTGAACCACGCTGTGATAGCGCATAAGAGTTTTGAACATGTGGTTTTGAAACTGTTTTCTTTTCATTTTTTGTATTTAAAAAGCTTTCGGGTAGCTTCTCTGCAACCCATGTGCCGTGTCCTGTACGTGCTTCTAAGTAACCTTCCGCTTGTAGTTGTTCGTAGGCAGTAAGAACTGTATTTCTTGAAACATGAATTTCACTGGCCAAATCCCGTGAAGCAGGCAAACGCGTTTTGGATTGAACCACTCCATCAATAATGGCAGCGCGTAGACAACGAAAAAGTCGCTGATGGAGTTTACCTTCGATGTCCTGTTGGAGCCGTTGTAACAAATGATCTCCAAGTAAACTACGCAATTGGCTCTCTCCTACAGTTAAAAAATGGCTCTCGTCAGTTGCCGCCAGACGAGCGAAATTACATGCATAGGCAGTTGTTGTAAAGCACCCTGAAAATTAAGCACAGGATGTAAAAAACCAAAGCTGCAACTGATGATGAAAATATGAGGGAATCAAATGGATAATCAACATTCTGCACTTAACGCACGTAAACAGCAAGCAACTCCACGTGGTGTAGGCGTGATGTGTCAGTGGTACGCTGAAAAAGCTGAAAATGCCACGCTTTGGGACAAGGAAGGCAACCAATTTATCGACTTTGCTGGTGGTATCGCGGTTTTAAATACAGGCCATCGCCACCCTAAAGTGATTGCAGCGGTAACTGAACAACTCACTAAATTTACGCATACTGCCTATCAAGTAACACCTTATGAGAGCTATGTCGCTTTAGCTGAGCGTATTAATGAACGTGCACCAATTGCAGGACCTGCCAAGTCTGCTTTTTTCACAACAGGTGCAGAAGCAGTTGAAAATGCTGTGAAGATTGCTCGTTGTTACACTGGTCGTCACGGCATTATCACTTTTGGTAATGGTTTCCACGGTCGTTCATTTATGACCATGGCGATGACAGGAAAAACAGCGCCTTACAAACGCGACTTTGGTGTTATGCCAGCAGGTGTGTTCCATGCGCGTTATCCAGTGCCTGCTAAAGGTATTTCGGTTGATGCAGCGATTGAAAGTGTTGAAGATATTTTCAGTGAAGATATTGCACCACATGATGTTGCAGCGATTGTGCTTGAGCCAGTACAAGGTGAAGGCGGCTTTCATGTTGTACCTGCCGAGTTCTTAAAACGTTTACGCGCTATTTGCGATAAGCACGGTATTTTACTTGTAGCTGACGAAGTTCAGTCTGGTTTTGCACGTACTGGTAAATTGTTTGCAATGAACCATTACGAGACCAAAGCTGACTTGATCACCATGGCGAAAAGCTTAGGTGGTGGTTTCCCAATTTCGGGTGTGGTTGGCCGTGCAGAAGTGATGGATGCACCAAACCCAGGTGGATTAGGTGGTACTTATGCAGGTAGCCCGATTGCGGTTGCTGCTGCACACGCAGTTATTGATGCGATTGAAGAAGAAAACTTATGCGACCGTGCAAATGAGCTAGGCGCTGAGTTGGTTGTTTCGCTTAAAGACATTCAGCAAGCAACAGGCAATGTAGTGACTGATATTCGTGCATTAGGATCAATGGTTGCAGTAGAACTAGAAACTGCCGAACAAGCAAAAGTTGTACAAAACTATGCAATGGAAAACGGGTTGTTACTTCTGACTTGTGGTAAATACGGTAATGTAATTCGTTTCTTATATCCATTAACCATTCCTGCTGAGCAATTCCGTCAAGGCCTTGATATCCTGAAACAAGGTTTTGCGGCACTCAAGGCGGGTAGTGCAAAAGCAATGGAGCAATCTGCATGATTCAAAATAATTTGCAGTATTTATTAACACACCCTGATATTTCATTAGAAGCGCCTGCATCAAATGACTATATCGAGGTAAATGATGCTGCTACGGGTGAAACTTTGGCATGGGTGAAAACCTATGACCGTGCAGGGGTTGAAGCCGCAATTAACCGTTCAGCAAAAGCGCAAGCTGCTTGGAAAAAACAAACTGCCTTGGTTCGTGCTGATGTGTTATTGGCATGGTACAACCTCATGCTTGAGCACAAAGAAAATCTGGCTCAAATTTTAACGGCTGAGCAAGGTAAACCATTGGCAGAAGCACGTGGTGAAATTGGTTATGCAGCATCATTCATTCGTTGGTTTGCTGAGCAAGCTCGCCGTGTTGATGGTGAGGTTTTAACACCGACACTGCCAAACCAACGTTTGCTCGTGATTAAACAGGCGATTGGTGTGACTGCTGCAATTACACCGTGGAACTTCCCAGCTGCCATGATTACGCGTAAAGCGGGTCCGGCAATTGCTGCGGGGTGTTCAATGTTGGTTAAGCCAGCAGAGCAAACACCATTAACTGCCTATGCGCTTGAAGTTTTGGCGTTACAAGCAGGCTTACCAGCCGATGTTTTAATTAACATTAGCGGTGATGCGGCTGAAGTGGGCAAAACTTTATGTGAAAGCGATATCGTTCGTAAGCTCAGCTTCACGGGTTCAACACAAGTTGGTCGTATCTTGATGCAACAATGTGCGCCAACCATTAAGAAACTGTCGCTTGAGCTGGGTGGTAATGCACCAGTCGTGGTGTTTGACGATGCCAACCTTGAACAAGCTGTTCAGGGCATTATGGCAAGCAAATATCGCAATAGCGGTCAAACCTGTGTTTGTGCGAACCGTATTTATGTTCAAGACGGTATTTACGATGCGTTGGCAGAGCGTCTGGTTGAAGCGGTGTCTAAGCTTAAAGTCGGTGATGGACGCCAAGAAGGTTCAACTCAAGGGCCTTTAATTGATGAAGATGCGATTGCAAAAGTTCAGTCTCATATTGCAGATGCAACCGAGAAAGGTGCAACAATTCGTATCGGTGGTCAACGCTCGGCACTTGGTGGCACATTCTTTGAACCAACAGTTTTGACTGGTGTAACACAAGACATGAAAGTGTCGAAAGAAGAAACATTTGGTCCACTTGCACCGCTATTCCGCTTTAAAACTGAAGATGAAGCAGTAGCAATGGCGAACGATACCGAGTTTGGTTTAGCTGCTTATTTGTTTACACAAAGCACAGCTCGTCAATGGCGAGTGGGTGAAGCACTTGAGTACGGTATGGTCGGCATTAACACGGGTGCGATTTCAAATGAAGTCGCTCCGTTTGGTGGCGTAAAACAGTCAGGTCTAGGCCGTGAAGGTTCAAAATTCGGCATTGAAGAATATGTCGAAATGAAATACCTCTGCGTAGACTTATCTGAGTAAGGAACAAAGCGAGTTCGTTTTGTTCTGAACGAAAACATGCAGTTATGCTGTATGTGATGTTTCACAAAAACCGGTCATGCCCATTCATGACCGGTTTTTTTTAAATAAGATTTCGAATTCGGACTTAGCGTGCTGAGTCTAAAACTTCGCTATTTTTAATCACTTCTTGAGCTTTGGTATAGCTTTCAATCAGTAGCTGATAGGCAGGGAAAATTTGAGTATAAACTTGTGCCCATTCAAGCGCGTCATCTCGATTCCATGTTTTTTGAATTTCAGAAGCAACTGCTGCCGTATCCATAGGAACTACACCAGCTTGCACAACACGCGCTAACGTAATTTCTTCCGCCATTTTGCTATAAGTTCCTGAAGCGTCAACCACTGCAAAAACTTTATATCCTTCTGCAACTGCACTAATAGCTGGGAAAGCCATACAAACGCTGGTAATGGTCCCTGCAATAATAAGAGTCTTACGGCCAGTCGCTTTTACTGCAGCTACAAATTCAGGATTGTCCCATGCATTGATTTCACCTTTACGGGCAACATATTGTGCATGAGGTGCATTTGCGTGAATTTCTGGAATAAGGGGACCATTTGGACCTTGTGGAACAGAAGCGGTTGTAATTACCGGAATATTCGACAAGCTTGCGATTTTAGCTAATGCTGCTGCACGGGCACGTAATTCGGTCATTGGCATGTCTGCTACAGTTTGAAATAGACCACTTTGATGATCGATCAAAAGCATGACTGAATCATCTGGATCGATGACTGGGCGTTGACCATTGAAATTTGCTGGAGTTGTCATTGTTATATGCTCTCTTTGATGAGTGTGTAATTCATATTACAAATAGGATAAAGGGTGAAAAATATCTAAAATAGAAATCATTGTCATATACAGAAAACAATATGGTATGTTTTATATTCAGCTTGCTGAAATGCACTGTAATTAATATGTGATATGTCAGGATTACAAAATGAAAGACTTAAATGACCTCTTTTTTTTCGTAAAGATTATTGATTGCGGTGGTTTTTCGGCTGCGAGTCACGAGTTGATGGTGACCAAGTCTTTATTAAGCCGACGTATGGTAGAGCTAGAGAATCGGCTTGGCGTGAAGTTACTCAATAGAACAACTCGCCAAGTCTCGATTACTGAGGTAGGCAAGATTTACTATCAGCACTGTAAGGCAATGCTGATTGAAGCAGAGGCAGCAGAAGAGGCGATTGAATATTTAACATCGGAACCACGTGGCCTAATTAAATTGTCTTGTCCCACAAACTTACTGCACATTAATGTAAGTGAAATGCTTAACGAGTTTCTGGCACTTTATCCTAAAATTAAACTACATGTAGAAGCGACAAACCGAAGAGTCGACCTGATTGATGAAAGATTTGATTTGGCCATTCGAATCCGTCCTTTGCCTTTACCTGATAGTGATTCTATTGTTCGTGAGCTGGCTCTGGCACGACAGTTTGTTGTTGCTAGTCCTAACTTAACCAGTCGATATTTTTCAATCTCACGACCTGAGCAATTAGCCGATTGGCCTATTTTGATGATGGAGTCTTTTGCACCTGAATATACATGGCATCTCGATTCGCAAGATAAGCAAAAAGTCACAGTAAAATGTCACCCTCGGTTCACCACTACGGATTTAACCGCTTTAAAAAATGCCACATTACAAGGATTAGGGGTAGCAAAATTACCAGAACTTGTGGTCTATGAAGATCTCGCTAAAGGAACACTCGTGAACGTATTGCCTGAATGGCAATTTCCTCCTGAAATGATTCATTTGGTGTATACAAGCAGGCGTGGATTGTTGCCTTCAGTAAAGTTGCTCATTGATTTTCTTGTAGAAAAGTTTAAAGAACTTAAAAAGAATGCATCTGTTCTTTATTAAAAGAAGTATTCAATGCATTATGAAAATGAATAACCTTGATTACTTTCAGGCAAACGTCGCAATTCATCAATCAGCGTTTCAATGAGTTTTTCAACCACAAGACGCTGGCCTTTTCTGGACACATAAACCAGTTGTAGCATGCCAATATTTGACTTCCAGTCAGGCAGAATATGAATAAGTTTGCCTTTACGAATTTCAGATTCAACGGTTAAAAAGGGAAGGTCCGCGATTCCTAGGCCGTCCATAACGGCATAGTAAACACCTGCTAAGTCATTACTTTTTATTCGTGGTTGATAAGGCACATCAACCGATTCGCCATTGCGTGTGTTACATAAATGCCAGACATGATTTTGCTTTTGAGTACCCAGGCTAATACTTGGAAAGTCCTGTAATTCTGAATAATTTTGGATTACTCGACCTTGGAGCAATTCAGGCGCGGCTACCAGACAATGATCGGTTTTAATCACATCACGAACAATAAGATTTGAGTCTTCATTGGGTTCGAAATTGGTCCGAATGGCAAGGTCGATGTCATCATGCAAAATATCTACTCGACGGCTTGTAAGTTCGAGTGATATTTCAACTTTAGGATAGGTTTTTAAAAACTGATTTAAAATTTTTCTAATTTGAAAATGCATCATCAAAGGTGGGCAACTCACTTTTACCAACCCTTGAGGTTCACTTTTTTGCTTTAATAAAACGTTTTCTGCACACTCAACTTGAGCAATAACTTTGCAGCATTCCTCATAAAACTCTTGGCCTAAATCGGTCACCTTAAAATGACGGGTGGTTCTTTGAATCAGGCTAACGTTAAATTTATTTTCAAGGTCGATAATGCGTCTGCTGAGTTTTGATTTACTAATGTTTTCGGCTTCACTGGCCGCACTAAAGCCGCCGTGCTTTACGACCAAATAGAAATAATAAAAATCATCAAAAGAGCTTATCAATTTCAGATCAATCCATTTAAATGCAAGATTAGAATGCTTAAGCATTCTAATCTTGGTCATGTCATTATTTTTGCGATGTATTAAAGCTATAGCTGGTCATCAGGTTACGATAATCAGGAATATGATTTGAGAATAATGCACCTAAACCTTCTACATCATTACGCCAGTCACGATGTAATTCACATGCCATCCCGAACCAAGTCATGAGCTGAGCACCTGCTTTTGACATACGGTCCCAAGCAGCATCACGTGTTAATTCATTGAAAGTACCAGAAGCATCGGTAATCACAAACACTTCAAAGCCTTCTGCTAACGCAGCTAAAGCAGGGAATGCCACACAAACTTCGGTTACCACACCCGCAATAATCAGTTGTTTTTTACCTGTTGCTTTGACAGCTTTTACAAAATCTTCATTGTCCCATGCATTGATTTGGCCTGGGCGTGGAATAAAAGGCGCATCTGGGAAAAGTTCTTTTAACTCTGGAACTAAAGGACCATTTGGACCATTTTCAAAACTGGTCGTTAAAATAGTAGGTAAATTAAAATATTTTGCAGCATCGGCAAGTGCTAATACATTATTTTTAAATTTATCCGGATCGATATCTCGAACTAAAGAAAGTAAACCTGCTTGGTGGTCAACTAAAAGAACTGCAGCATTATCCTTGTCTAAACGCACGTAATCTTGAGCCATTTTTTATTTCCTCATGTTATCAAAATGAATGATGAAAAATTATTGAGTAGGTCATCATTGCCTAAAATTATGCTAGTTGAGTTTTATGTTGTGATTAAGTCTAAAAAATAGGATTAAGAATTTTAAAAATAGGACGATCTTTTAAACTGCGTATCAAATTCTAAGATTGTCTCATATATGAAATAATGTGTTGCTAATCCTGATCTATAAACTGCAATTATTGAGGCGTAAAATCAATCCCAGTTCAAGAAAATCCTACATATATAGGAGAGATCAGATGAAGAAATTTCTTGGTGCATATCAAAATAACCAGATGCATTGGGTAGGTGATGGTTTCCCTGTATATAACCTGTTCTCTTATGACCGTTTAGGCCAAACCCTAAGCCCATTTTTGCTACTGGATTATGCAGCGCCTTATACCTTCTCACCAACGACTGAGCAACAAGGTGTAGGTTCACATCCCCACCGTGGTTTTGAAACGGTGACAATCGCCTACCAAGGTGAAGTGACGCATAAAGACTCAAGTGGTGGCGGTGGAACCATTAAAACTGGTGATGTGCAATGGATGACTGCTGGTGCAGGAGTGTTACATGAAGAGTTTCATTCTCCTGAGTTTGCAGAGCATGGCGGTCTTTTTGAAATGGTGCAATTATGGGTGAATTTACCTGCCAATTCAAAAATGACCCCTGGAAAATACCAAGCCATTGAAGCTAAAGATATTCCAGACATTGCATTAGACGAGCATGGTAGCCATTTGCGTGTTATTGCAGGTGACTATGCAGATATACAAGGTGCAGCAACTACGTTTAGTCCGTTAAATGTATGGGATGGCAAACTAGTTAAAGGCCAAAAACATACCCTTTATGTACCTGAAGGACATACAACGCTGGTTGTGGTGTTAGAAGGGGCTGTTGTGGTTAATGACTCAAACCGTCTTGAAGGTAAAACTGTTGCGATTCTATCTCGTGAAGGCGTTGAGTTCACCCTAAATGCAGAAGAAGACACCAAGTTTTTAGTGCTAACAGGTCAGCCACTCAATGAGCCGATCGAAGGTTATGGTCCATTTGTAATGAATACCAAAGCCGAGATTATGGAAGCGATTAATGATTTTAACCGTGGAAAATTTGGTTCACTCATGCAAGAAGGATAAATTGCTCTCGAGTAGGCATTAAAGCAAAGTAATAAAAAGCCCGCTATCAAGTGTGAATAGCGGGCTTTTTCGCTGTAAAGGTTCTATTTTTATGATGGTTGGCATTGTTGTGTCGGCATTGTTTTGTGTGATTTGCTTCTCATTATTATGGGTTAATGATATCCCAAAAAATAACAGTTGTAAAACGAATGATATAAATATAGTTAAATTATCTTATTTTATTTAAAAGATTTTTTTTAAATTTTCAAAGAATTTAAGGTTTTATGTACTTCACTGCTATTGTAAGGAAATATAAAAAATGAATCGGATAAGAAACTAAATATTTTGTGTATAAATTCATGCAAAAAATAAAAATCTGGTAGTTTTTAATACGGTGTTTTTTTAGGGTATGAGTGATAATCAAAAAAACTCTCAAAGAATGGGACATCATTTTGAATATCGCAATTATTGGCAGTGGAATGGCAGGTCTTGCAGCAGCAAGAATTCTGAAAGATGCAGGGCATACGATCACGATATTTGAAGCACTTCCTGGCAGGGGAATGGACAGCCATAGCATTGAGTTCGATGGTGGAATTATTGATGCGCCATTGCGTGTTATGAACCCGCATTTATGGAAGAACACGCTTAGCCTTGCTGCTCATTTAGGCATTAAAACCTTTCCGGTTCGTACTTATATGTCATGTAGCTGGTTATTTGAAGACCGTACTGAAACATGGTTAACCACATCTCGTAGCCGTATTGGTAATTTCCCGATTATTAATAACCGTAAAGGAATCCAGCAATATGGCTGGCGCTTGGTTAAAGGGATGTTGCAATTAAAAACTGCGATTCATCAGTTCTTTAAATCTAAAAATCAAGATATTACCCTTGCTGAATTTATTAATCAGAACGATATAGAAGAAGTATTCTGGCATGGTGTAGTAATGCCGGTTTTATATACCATTTGTACGTGTAACCCAAAAACAATTGGTGACTGGCCTGCAAAAAATTTACTTGAGTTTTTACGTCACTTAACTGATGGCGACATGTTGTTGCGTATGAAAGGTGGTACACCTGCATTTGTAGATAATCTAATTAAAGATATCGACATCCATAGCGGATCAGCGATTAAGAAAGTTGAATTACAAGGCGAAAAAGTACTGGTTGAAAACAGCCAAGGTGAACAGAATTTATTTGATCGCGTGATTGTGGCAACACCAACATCTAAAATCGATGAGTTTTTAAACCCTGAACAATTTGCTGAAGATATGAAACTCTTGAAGCAATTCCGTTTTGAGCAAGGCGATCTTGTGATTCATACAGATGCCACAGTAATGCCACCACGCCGTAAAGACTGGTCGGTGCTGAGCTATATGATGGATCGTAAGTTTACGCGTCAACAATTCACAGTGTGGATGAATGCGGTTGAGCCAACACTTGTAGGTAAAAATCCTGTATTTCAGACTTGGCGTCCAGTCACTGATATTGACCCTAAAAAAGTTATTTCAAAAGTGACCTTAACGCGTGCAGTTGTAGACTCGCAAACAATTGCTTTAAATAAAGAATTGCAACAACGTCATTTAGACTTAAACCGTAAAGTATTTTACTGTGGTTCATGGTCATGTGATGGTTTGCCAATTTTAGAGTCAGCAGTAACCTCTGCGATGCACATTGCTGAAATTTTAGGTGCACCTTTACCATTTGTAGGTTTAAAACCTCAGGTTGAAGTTGCTCCTGAGCTCGGTTACTAAAATTGTGAAAACAAAAGTTCGAGCAGCTCTTTCTCGATTGATTCCCCATAAATATGCAATTGATGCATCAAATTTAGGGGATGATGGAGAGCTTGCTTGGACAAATTTGGGTTTGTGGAAAAATACCCAAAACTACCGTGAAGCTTGTTGCCAATTGGCCGACCATTTGGCACAAGCTGTCAATTTAAATTCAAAAGATCATCTATTAGATTTAGGCTGTGGGCAGGGTGCAAGTTTATTGCATTGGTTAAAGTACTATCAGCCAAAAAGCGTAAGTGCGGTCGATTTGCAAGCCGAATGTGTTAATAAAATTCAAAAACTTATTCCAGAGATAAACCAGATTTACAGTGGTTCTTTTTTAAATTTAAAACAATTTGAATTCAAACAATTCTTCGATGTCGTGCTATGTATCGACGCGGCTTATCACAGTCATTTAAATTCATTTCTTGATTCAGTTGTTTCAGTTTTAAATTCAAAAGGACGATTAGGTTTTCATTACCTAATGCGTGCCGATTCATGTCAAAACATGACGGTGTTGCAAGAACAAAAATATCGTTACCTGCTTAAAGCGGCAGACGTGGTTTGGGATAATGTGCCAAACGAGAAAACGCTAAGAAATGCCTTGGAACAACAAGGTTTTGCCAATATTCAAATTGAAGATTTATCCGAGCAAGTATTACTCGGTTTTTCACAATATATTCAAAATCAACAAGAGAGAAATCAAAGCCGAGGGTTGGCAAACTTTAAAATTCAAATGACTGCAAAGTTATGTCGACAACTCTACCAGAACGGATATGTACGTTATATTCAGATAACAGCAATAAAAAAATAGAGTGAACTATGTCAGCCAAATATCAGGGATCGTGTTTGTGTGGAGCTGTAAGTTATCAAAGTGCAGCAGAGCCACGTTATAGCTTTAATTGCCATTGTCGAGATTGCCAGAAGGCAACAGGTTCGGCATATGCGCCAATTGCTTTTTTTCATCAATCTGAATTGAAGGTGAGTGGCGAGCTTAAATATTTTGAGACTTTAGGTTCTTCTGGTCGTTCTATTAAAAGAGCATTTTGCCCGACTTGTGGTTCTCAGCTTTTTGGCTTACCTGAAATTGCCCCTGAAATGATTTCAATACGTGCAGGCACTTTAGATGACCCGAGTCTCTATCAGCCTAGGGCGGAAGTTTTTGTGAGCCAAGCCTATGCTTGGGATACGCTCAACCCAAACCTTAGACATTTTGAAAAAATGATAGAGAAGAAGAAAGAAGGTTAATAAATATAGTCAAAAAATATGATTCCTTTTTCTTTTAACTATCTCTGGATTTTCTTAATTGCTTCCTTAGGGAGTTTCGTTTTTTTTCTATTTGCAGTGGGCATGATTTTTAGTACTAAATTACGCTCTGTGATTAGGAATGGAAATATATTAATTCGACTCATTTTTTTAATGAGCTTTTTATGTGTATTGTTGAATATCGGTTTAGGTATTCTCTCAATCATTATTGATAATAAAATTAAAAAAGATCATGAGGCTTTAAATAAGGTACTTGTAAAAGAAGAAAAAATTTTAGGTATTCAGATGCCTAAAGGTACTCAACTTGAGCTATATCAACCTGATCAGCTTGATTCGTTTAGAAATGTGACGTTCCCTCAACCTATTCAATTCGGAAATTTTCACGTCAATTCTATTAAAATTGCGAGAGGATTTGATCTTGAACTATTCAATGATAGATCTATAACCTTAGAAGGCGATGGCACAGATCTGGTTGAAGGATGGCCATGTAAGGTTTCTGTTTATATAAAAGTTTACCTAGATAAAGATGCCAAAATTAATGGACTGGAATACTGTTCGCTTGCGCATTTAGTTCGGTTGAATCATCTGGAAATTCAGCCAGAAGCTAGTGTCGAGCGTTCAAAAGACCAGAAATATCCAGATGGCTTTGTTTCAAAGGATTACTGGGAAATTAAAAGTGCTTCTATAAAATATAAAAATATTTCGATGAGTTGGGCTGATATCTATTTTGACCACGATAAGAATTTAGTAGGTATTGAAAATGCAAGATTGGGAGAAGATTTAAAATTAGGCAATATTAAGTATCCTAAAGGTACTGAATTCAATTTACTGGTTCGTCCTTTAGCTAAGCAAGAAGCATGGTTATTCATTCCCCCTGAAAAGTTGAACGCAATAGATAAAAATGGAAAAATTTATACCCATCAACAAGCAATTCTCCAAAGCCCAAACGGAGTAGTAAAACAGGTTCTTGATATATCCGACCCTAATCTTATGATGAGAATGATGAATTAATCGGTTTTAATGATGAAAATCTAAAGGTGTAGTTTGTGTATTCGGTATATGACCAAATATATATTCATCTTTAGTCTGGAAAAAAATATCAAAGCTCTTGCTCATTAATTTGTCATGTTGACTTTGTTTTCTAAAAATCTCAGAAAGTTGTTGAATGTAGTAGTTTATCCAGTCAGTTTTATCTGAAAAAAAAGAACAACTTCTAAGCCTGGCATAGAGCGATTGTAGATTACTTGCGATCACATCAATATTGGGTTGAAAAAGCCAAATAAGAATTTCGTTGGTTTCTAATGGAGTAGATAAATAATCTTGTTCGGGAGAAAATTTTTCGATTTTATAGAGTTGTGCTCTATGCTCAGTATAGCTTGAACATAATAACTTAGTATTCTCTACTTGATAGAAGCCAGTTCCCATTTCTGCCTCTCTAATAAGTTTAGAAATAAGTAAGCAATTTGGTAACTCTTCTAATGAGGGAATTGGAAGATTTTTAAAAAGATTAACCGCTCGACTGATAACCTGATATTCACCTGTACCTGTAATAATTCCATTCCCCCATAGATGTATCTTTGAGATCTTTTCATGAGAAAATTGAATTATTCCATCTTCTTGCTGGGTAACTTTCTTATTATCTGAAGCAACAATAATGCTATCGTTTAATTGAATAGCAACAATAAAGGTCATGTTTAAATAGTGAGAAAGGTCTAAAATATTAGACTGATTATAGGTTAGATTTAATAAAATAATAGGTAAATCATGGCTGGTGGTTCACAAATCATTATTAATAAGAATGGTATTACGGTTATTACTCCCGCAAAGTTTGAAGTAAAAGCGGGACAGCATATCTTTAAAGGTGGTGCAGAAGTTGGAGTAAACCTGCAAGGTTTACCTGCATATGAAAAATACGATGAAAAGTTTAATTTATTTCTACCTTCTGGAAAACCTTTAACTAATGTGAGTTATAACATTCAGTCTAATAATCAGAGCTTTATGGCAACCACTGATATGAAAGGGAAAACTAAAAGGGTTAATACTAAAGAAGCAGAACAACTTGATGTTGATTTAAATTGGTTGAATTTTGAACCTGATGAAAATGACCCTGTGAAATAATTATTTCTTCTCATCATTTAAAAGGATAAATTTTAAAATGGCTGGTTCTCTTGATTGGGCTGGAACTACAAATAATATTGAAAATAGTTGTAAATCAGTAAATTGTGATTGCACTACAGTATGGGAATATTACCAGCAAATGGCAATGTCCCTTTTATCTAATAAAAAAGATAATCAAAATTATTGTATAGAACCTGGTTATGAAGCTCGTGCTAGACGAATTGCATCAATTTACGCCCGTATTTATTTGGAAATGTTTCCTTTTACATCGAATCAATCTCTTACCGCATCAACCTATAGCGGGAGATTTTACTGGATGGGGTTAGGTGCTTTTGCATCAAAAACAGTTGCTGCAGTATTTGATCATATTGTTTCTAAGACAGGGTCAAATGCAGATGCTTTAATTAAATCGATCAGTTCTGATCATTTTAATTTAAATAGTTTTGGTGTTGCAGGCATTCATACTTTTGCAAAAGGTAATCTATGGCTCTATATGGATATTAGCGTCTGGCATTTTGTTTGGGCTAAGTCATCTGCCGATTTTAAAATTTGCGTAGGCAACAGAAATACAAAAACTTATAAAAAAGTTAAAAGCTCTTTGTATAATTTTCCATGGTCTGGGTGTTTAACAAAGATTAATAATCTTAAAGCAACCACAGAGATTCATAATGCATTTGAACAGACTTTACCCAACATAGAAAAAGTTTTTGCGGCGAACGCTTTAAGGCAAGACAAGTTCACCCTCGCTGCTAAAGACTTGTTATATCACTTATTACAAATTGCAAATCAAGAACAGATCAATATCTTACAGAAAATCGTTTGGGATGATCCTATTGTACAAAATGGTGCAGATGTTCAACGTAAGGCTGGAATCCCCAAAGCTGAACTGATTCTTTCAAGTGAATATGATGGAACAATAAAAAAAATACATGCTGTTCGTGGCAATGTTTATTCGTATGAAACTGAATTTGGGAAAAAGATCAAGTCATTACCCGAATCTCCAATCAGCACACCGCCGAGTGGCACCAAAGTTGAGAACCAAGATAGCCGTATGCGTTGGATTAATTTGGCAGCTCAAAAATATCATCGTTTGATGTTGAGTGATGTTGGGCGACCTTATTTAGAAAAAGAGTTACGCACAATTGCTGGTTGGAATACCAGTAAATGGGATGACGGTCTAAGTCAGTTCGATAAATTATTTATTAAAATAGGAAAAGATTCAAATGATGGAAAGGGCGGTTAGTTATATATTCCTAATTTTTATTTTTTTAAATTTACAGGCCTGTCATGCCCAGCAAAAGGAACAAAAAATGTCTTCTCAACCTGAACTCTATACCTTGAATTTTGGTGTAGAGGGTGAAAAAAAGTTTAAATCTTATATGCAAACAGGTGTAGACCAGCAACCAGCTGGGATGTCTTTTTTTGACCTTACGTGGGAACCACCGCATTTAGCAAATATAAAAATAGATTTAGGTGAAAATAGTTTTGTTATTAAGAATGCATTTTTAGCAATGGGAACCCGGATTGACTATGCACAGCAAAATGAAGGTATCCAAATTATTGATGTAACTGCAGGGTTAAATAAAGAAGAGTTTGTTAGTGAAGAGCAGGCTTATATGGCCTATAAGGAGTTATTTGGTCAATTACAAAAAGCAGGGTGGGAACAGTATTTTTTTCCAAGTACTTCTAGAATTGCAAAAAAAGATAATATGAAGTCTATGAGTGAAGATGGCCTTATTATAGACCCTTATAATCTTTTAACGCTTACAGAGTGGAGTAACTTTTTTAATAAAAAACCAACAGTGACAGTACGATTATATACTCATGGTGTATCTTTAGAAATCAGTATAGATAAAACAAAATCAGAAAAAGATAAAAAACAATATATGCTTAGATATTCAATAGAAACAATTAATTACAGTATAAAAAATTCAATTAAAGATGGCTATAAACTGTCAGGTCAGGAACTAAAAACTGCTTTTGATGAAAGAGTGAAATATAATCAAAAACAGAGAGCTAGAGTTGAAAGTCAAGCCAAAAAAGAAGGTTTCCATATTGATGAGTCATATCAGGACCCTGATGTTTGGCAGTATGTAAAATAGTCGGATTATTGAATTTAAATCTATAAAACTAAACTCTGGATTTTCTAATTGATGAAAAAAATAGTTAGTTATTTCTTCTTATTTTTTATTCTTTTAAATTTACAAGGATGTAATGCTGAGAAAAATAATAAAAAAGCATTTTCTCAACCTGAACTTTACTCATTGAATTTTGGTATAGAGGGTGAAAAAAAGTTTAAATCTTATATGCAAACAGGTGTAGACCAGCAACCAGCTGGGATGTCTTTTTTTGACCTTACGTGGGAACCACCGCATTTAGCAAATATAAAAATAGATTTAGGTGAAAATAGCTTTGTTATCAAGAATGCATTTTCAGCAATGGGAACCCGGATTGACTATGCACAGCAAAATGAAGGTATCCAAATTATTGATGTAACTGCAGGATTGAATAAAGAAGAGTTTGTTAGTGAAGAGCAGGCTTATATGGCCTATAAGGAGCTATTTAGTCAATTACAAAAAGCAGGATGGAAACAATACTTTTATCCCTCAGATGCTCGTTTTGATAAAAAAGATAATTTAAAGAGAATTGGAAAAAATAATACTGTAATAGATCCCTATAATCTATTAACTCCAGCCGAATGGAGAGAGCATTTTAAATCTTCTACCTCACTATATTTCAATTTATATAAAAATGGTGTTTTAACTGAACTAAATTTAGAGAAAACTAGTAAAAAAGAGTTAAATGCTGAGAAAAATGAACATTTTATGTTGAGGTTTTCTATTCAGTCAATTAGATACGTAACAAAAAATTTAATTGAGAATGGATATAAATTAACAGGGACTGAGTTAAAAAGAGCTTACGATGAAATGGTGTTAGTAGATCAAAAGGAAAGAAGCAAAGCTGAAATTAAAGCCAAAAAAGAAGGTTTCCATATTGATGAGTCGTATCAGGACCCTGATGTTTGGCAGTATGTAAAATAGTCGGATTATTGAATTTAAATCTATAAAACTAAACTCTGGATTTTCTAATTGATGAAAAAAATAGTTAGTTATTTCTTCTTATTTTTTATTCTTTTAAATTTACAAGGATGTAATGCTGAGAAAAATAATAAAAAAGCATTTTCTCAACCTGAACTTTACTCATTGAATTTTGGTATAGAAGGTGAAAAAAAGTTTAAATCTTATATGCAAACAGATGTAGACCAGCAACCAGCTGGGATGTCTTTTTTTGACCTTACATGGGAACCACCGCATTTAGCAAATATAAAAATATATTTAGGTGAAAATAGTTTTGTTATCAAGAATGCATTTTTAGCAATGGGAACCCGGATTGACTATGCACAGCAAAATGAAGGTATCCAAATTATTGATGTGACAGCAGGGTTAAATAAAGAAGAGTTTGTTAGTGAAGAGCAGGCTTATATGGCCTATAAGGAGCTATTTAGTCAATTACAAAAAGCAGGGTGGAAAGCATACTTTTATCCTTCAGATACTCGTTTTGATAAAAAAGATAATCTTAAAGTTATGCAAGAAGATGGAGTTATTATTGATCCTTATAATTTCTTAACTTTAAAACAATGGAAAGAATATTTTGATAGCAAGTCCATAGTGGTAATTAGATTATATACAAATGGTATATTAGCAGAATTAAGTATGTCTAGAACAAAATCTAAAGAAGATAAAAAACAGTATGTATTAAGATTTTCTGTACAAACAATTAGATACGTAACAAAAAACTCAATTGAAAATGGATATAATTTAACAGGGCCTGAGTTAAAAAGAGCTTACGATGAAATGGTGTTAGTAGATCAAAAGGATAGAAAAAAAGCTGAAATTAAAGCTAAAAAAGAAGGTTTTCATATTGATGAGGCATATCAAAACCCAGATGTTTGGCAGTATGTAAAATAGAGATTAAGAAAATACATGATTAGGTTTTCACTACTACAAAGTAGTCGAGATAGCTTGGGATACGCTCAACCCAAACCTTAGATACTTTGAAAAAAATGATAGAGAAGAAAAAAGAAAGTTAAAGCTAATCTGACAAGTCCGTACGCTTTTTCGTACATTCATTCAGGAAATTTGCGTCTTTCTATGATCTCATGAATTGCCTATGATGAACCCATCAGGAACAGGAAGTTCCGAAACGTAAAACAACAATAATAAGTTTAAGCATCAGGACGTGAGGTATTATAGGAAGTGTACCTAGTAACGAAATACGAAAAAAGCCCAACAGGATGTTGGGCTTTTTTCATTTTGTATTAATAAATTTGTTTTCCACCTAAGGCAGCACAATCAACAGGTGTATTCCATTTTACGGCAGTTCCTGTGAGTACTGGACGAACAATACGCCATGGCCAGAATCCAAATCTTTGGCTTTGATGATAATTAATCACCACATCTGCACCATATTTACGGGCAACCATAGCTAATTTAGGTTTTATTTCTTCAAAACCACCATAGGTTCCTTTTGCGGCTTTAATACGTTTGATTACTTTATAGTGTTCGGCTGTAGGGTTACCCTCAATTAAGCAAACTGGTGTTTGCATTTGGGGTTGAGATGCAGCATCTTGGGCATGTATTGTTAAAGGTAATCCTAGAAATAAAGCAGGTAAAATAAAACGGAGTTTCATATTTTTCCTTGTTGGTATCATAATGAATTAAAGTTTATAAATAGGTCTTATTAACATGACCTTATTTGGTGGCGCATTATAATCATATCTTTTTCATATTTTTTATTTTAAAACCTGTTTTTTTGATAAATTAGAAACATAATTTTTTGTCTTTAAAGGAATAAATTGGTTTTTATAACATCATTTTTAAGCTCAGATTTATAATAATTATTTATCAAATTTAAAAAAGAGTTTTGATAAGAGCTTTTTATCAAAAAGATATTCTTTAAAAAATATAATTAATATATTTTGTTTAAAATTATAGCAGCGGCAAAATAGATGGTTACTGAACTGCAGAAATACGAAAAATAATTTGAGGGGTGGTAGATCACTAGGTCGTCTGCACTCTATTCTTTTGAAAATACTTATAAGTATTTGTGTATTTCAAAACCTACAGACAACAAAAAACCCCATAAATCAAATATTTATGAGGTTTAATGATGGTGCCGGCACACGGATTCGAACTGTGGACCTACTGATTACAAGTCAGTTGCTCTACCAACTGAGCTATGCCGGCAACGTGGAGTGAATTTTACAGTTTCTTAAAAAAAATACAAGCCAAAAAATGAGCATTTAAATTTTTTCTATCAATTTTTAAATGCTTGTGCACTTAAGCTTTAGAAATTACTTAAGACTTCAACACATAAATAAAAGATTCAACACGTTCGCCACTATTTAAAGTGAACTGAACAGGCACTCTTTCGTATTCTTCACCTTCAAAATCATCAAGCAATTTCCAGTTCGAACCTAAATGTTCCGAGCTAAAAACAAAACCTTGAACTTGATTAGCACTATTATCAAGCACAATTCCCGCATAGCCTAAATTGGCTCCCCAACCTTCGTTACGCAAGGTTCCATTTACCCAGCCTTCTGCCCATTGTCCTCCAATATTTTCAAGGACATGAGCGTTAGGTCGGCCCGGACCTAAAGTGCCATAAACAAATAAACTCGACATGTGAGGTTCCTTTAAATGAAAAATTAATGAGCTTTTGCGTGTGAGGTATAAACCGCTAAAAATATTCCAAGTAATGAAAGTACAACCGTTAAACCGACTATGGCGCTCCATCCGCCATGTAACCAGAACCAGCCACCTGCCGAGCCAACAATGCTCGAACCCATATAGTAAAACAGTAAATACAGTGAACTGGCGTGGGCTTTAGCTTGTTTGCTTTCAGCACCCACTGAGCTGCTTGTGAGTGAGTGGGTAACGAAGAAACCCGTTGTAATAAATGCAATACCGATAATAATGCCGAAAAGGGAGGTGAGCAGCGTCATGAGACTGCCCACAATCATTAAGGCAAAGCCGCTCATCATCATGGTTTTTTTGCCGAAGCGATCGGCTAGGCCACCTGCTAACGAGGAAGACACCATACCAAAGCTATACGACAAGAAAATAAGGCTAATTTGAGTTTGGCTGAGTGAATAAGGCGCTCCACTTAAACGGAAAGTAGCGTAGTTAAACAAAGTGACAAACACACTGGTTAGCAAGAATCCAATGGCAAACAGACGTAGCAATTTGAAATTACTTAAATGTGTGCGCCACATTTGCATGTGAAAATCTAAATTCAAACCTTTTTTCTGTACGAAATTACGCGAAGCAGGAAGTAAATTCAAAAAAGCAATCGAGCAAATAAAACAGATTGCCCCAAGTAAGCCTAAGGCAGTGCGCCAAGAAAAATATTCAATCAAAACGCCCATGCCAACACGGCCCATCATTCCACCAAAAGCCGTACCTGCAATATATAAACCCATGGTTTTACCAAGATGTTCAGGTGCAATTTCTTCAGCAATCCAAGCCATGGTGACGGCGGGTACTCCACCGAGTAACAGACCTTCTAGTGCTCGTGCTATGAGTAAGCTGTTCCAGTTAGGTGTAAACATCGCCACAATATTAAGAATCGCTGCACACAGCATTGAGCTGAAGATCACACTACGACGGCCAATCGCTTGTGAAAAAGCACTCGATAGTACAATTGAAATTGCTAAAAAAGCAGTCGTTAAAGACAGGGCGAGGGAGCTGCTTGCAGGGCTAATCTGGAAGCTTTGACTAAACGCTGGCAAGAGTGGTTGTACACAATAAATCAGAGAGAAACTAGCAAAGCCTACCAAGAATAAAGCGAAACCAGCGTGCTTATAGGCTTTAGTACCTTTGTAAATCCACTCGCGGGAAAGAACAGAAGTTGCTTCAGTGCTTAAGGTACTGGGTGTAGATGAAGAGCTCATATCATGACCATGACATAAAAGGGGTACGGCGCCTTTAGGCGTGCTGCATCGAGAAAATTCGATAAATTAAAATTAGCAATTTAGATGGTATTTTTCTAATATATTTAACAAGGGATCATGATATGTTTTATATATAGCTATGGAATTAAGACATATACGCTACTTTTTAGCAGTAGCAGAAGAAAAAAACTTTACCAGAGCGGCGCATCGCTTAAACATGAGTCAGCCACCTTTAAGCATGCAAATACGAGACTTAGAAGAAGAGTTAGGTGCAGATTTATTTATTCGTTCTCCGCATGGGGTGGAACTGACCGAAGCTGGGCTTGCCTTTTTAAATGCCATTCAGCCAGTACAGCAGCGTGTAGAAGATGCAGCGAGCTTAGTCAAACAAGTTGCTAATGGTGAAGTCGGCCAATTGCGATTAGGTTTTACAGGTACTTCAATGTTGAATCCTCTAATTCCTAAATGTGTTCGCTATTTTCAGCAGCAATATCCTAAAGTGAATCTTAAGCTTGAAGAAGCGAACACACTGCTACTCATCGATTTACTGCTTGAAGACCGCTTAGACGTCGCAATTATTCGCTCCCCACGCCACGTTCCAGATAGCTTAATCGTTCAAGATTTATTGGCTGAACCTTTAATTGCCGCTTTGCCTTCTGAATTTTTTAAACTAGATGATTCATCAAAAGAAATTGATTTAGCTTCCCTGCGAGAGATTGATTTTATTGTCTCGCCACCTTCAATCAGTGCAGGGCTTTTTGATGCGATTAAACAAGCCTGTCAAAGCTGTGGCTTTGAACCTAAAATTGGACAAAATGCGCCGCAAATTGTGTCAATTTTATCGTTAGTGTCTGCAAACTTGGGGGTATCTTTGGTTCCAGAGTCGACCAAACAATTGCAAATTCAGGGTGTAGCTTATCGCTCTTTGCAAGCGCCAGTACCTACCGTGGGTTTAGGACTTGCTTATAAAAAACATGCCCCTTCACAAATGGCGATTAACTTTGCCAGTGTGGTGCAAGTGGCTTGCCACCACGCAGACGAATATCAATGAAATTGGCTGACTTATGACTTGGGTGCTCTGTTCATTAAAAAGATGCCTGAAATAATGAAAATCGCGCCATATAAAAACGATAAGGTCGGTTGCTCATGAATGAACACCCAAGCCATCAGTGCTGCAAAAATTGGCTCAGAAAGTTCGGTCACTTGGACTTTTGCCGCGGGTAAATATGTTAATGCTTTTGTGGTGCAATAAAATCCAAGAATGGTAGGCAGAACTGCCAAGCCAATTAAACCTAAAATAATATTAGTGCTAAAGTTTATGCTATGAAAATTGATTAAAAAGGGCACGGCAAGATAAACACTACCAAAAAGTAATAAATACTTAGTGAGAAAAATTCCGCCGTTTAATCTGAATTTTTTGATTAATACTGAAAATAGACCATAGCCAATACCTGCAATAGAGGCATTGATAAGCATTAATAAACTATTTTCACCTTTCCATGAAATTACACTAATACCCGCTATAGCTAATAATGTTCCAGCAATAGAATGAATATAAATACTTTCTTTTAAAACTAACCTGCCAAAAAATAAAGCTGAAATAGCGGCTGAAGCCATTAATACCACGACCACATTGGCCGCAGCACCATGGTTGTAGGCAATAGTTTCAAAAAAGAATAGCGAAAAAATTCCTAAAAAAGCACATATGGCAATTTGTACAAAAACACTCAGTTTGCTCGGAGTGTTACTAATGTATGCAATCTTTTGGCTAACAGGGACTTTAAATAAAAAAACACTTAAAAAGAAAAAGGCAATAATGGTTTTTAAAAAGGCAATATCTTGTGGGTTTAAACCACTATGCATGAGTAATTTACTAATCACACCAATAGAGGCATTGAGTGCAGCTGCACAGAGCGCAAATAGGGTTCCGATAATTAAATTATTCACTTTTATAATACTTCCATATATTTAGCCACAAGGATTCTACATTATTTTTTGTAATAATATAGCCCTGTTAAATTCCTTCTTTTCCATGAAGTGTAAGTTATTTAAATTTTGTTGGTGGTGAATATTAATTGGAATTAATTTTTTTGTTTAAACAATATTGTTGCTTAATTGTTAATTGAATTTATTACTTTTATTTTTGATTAATAATACTTCTTTTAGTTAGAAATTCTAAAAAATAATATTTTGTTGACATTTTATAAAATATATTTAAACATAATATTTGCTTGTTTTAAGTTTAATTAATAACAATCTTAATTCGAGCTAAATAAGTATTTAATACTTGGATAATAATTTAAATATAACGGAGATAAAACGTGTTTTTTTCACAGGAAAGTCTGAAAAAATTAGAAAGTGCGGTTGATCATGCTATGCATAGCGAGTTTAAAAAAGATGAAATTATGCATAAATTTCATAATGAAGACTGGTTCGATGAAAAATATTATAAACGACATATTTTAGAGTGCGTTATTCGCATTCATATGAATAATGAGTTAGATGCAAATGCTGTACGCGTTGCTGCAATCAATAATATCTCTGCTGCAAAACAGCTTTCATATTATTTATATGATGAATTTGGACACGATGAAATGTTTGGTCAAGACTTGACTAAATATGGATATTCTTCAGATCAGATTATTTCAAAAAATGCATTTCCTGAAACATGGAAACTGATGGGGTATTTAAACTTTTGTGTAGAGAAATTTGGTGCATTGCCAGCAGTCGTTTGGGACTGGTTCCTTGAATATTATGGCGACAAATTTAATAATTTTATTACGCAAAAAGCGGGTGTTCATATGGGGAATCTGGCTGTATCGGGCGCAGCTTCGCATGTTGCATTTGATGAAGCTGAAGACCATAGCGGCATGATGACAGATATGCTTTCTTCTGTAATTAAAACACAAGAAGACTTTGATCTTGCAATCAAGCATATCAATAGTTTTGTTCCGATGGTGGGAGAGTATTTTCAGGCTGTGCGTGCTGAAACCCTTTCATAGCAATGGAATTAGAATATGCCAATGGTGAATATTCGCATTAAAGAGCATATTTACATTGCTGATTCTGAGCAGCCTCTTATCAATGCGGTGCCTGATAGCACAGTGATGAAAGGCTGTTTAAAAGGTGTGTGCCGAGTTTGTCGATGTAAGCTAAAAGGTGGAGTCGTATATGAATCGGGAAACCAAATTGCCATAGATAAAGAGTTCTTACCTTGTATTAGCTATGCTCAGAGCGATGTCGAAATCACACCATTGGTGAATAATTTTAGTGTAGCTCAATTAATAACTAGAAATTTTCTTTCTGAAAATATTGTTGAGCTCACATTTAAAATTAAAAGGACCTTCTTTAGTTCTAAAGCAATTGTAAATATCAAACACCCATCAGAATCTTTAATTCGAAGTTACTCTGTGGTTTCACTGGGTGTGAAAAATTATGATTTTTTTGTTTTGCACATAAAATTAAGACCAAATGGAATATTTTCTAACTTATTTGAAAAGCTAGCGATTGGTGATCAATTAGAATACAACCTGAATAATCATATAGAGCCTGAATACGAGAAGTCCATCTCTACGCTTAATATTGTAAGCGGTGGAAGTGGCATGGGTGCTGCACTTACTCGGGGATTGGATCTCATCCGAAAAAATCCTATTTCTAAAGTGAATATCTATGCGATTAATCGGTCAGTTTTAAGTCATTATCATCAATATTGCGTCAATGTTTTTCGAGAGCAGGTTGAAGCTGAGGTCAATATTATAAATATCCCGTTTTGTACGTGGACGAATAAAGGATTTGATTTTTCAAATTATTTGGACTCTCACGAGTTAACAGTGGGTGTCGGTTCTACCCCAATAATTAATAAAATTTTAAATCAGCCTCTGTGCGAGTTAGAAAGTTTTGGTCCCTAACGGAGACTGTAACAATGACTGTAGTAGTTATAGAACCTATTTCTTCGGGCATCACTTATTTAAATGCCGCTCAAGAATTAGGTATAGATTTATATGTTTTTTCTACTGACGAAGGAGAGTGCAGCATTGATGGAACAATGCGACAAAAAGCAAAAGAGATAATAAAAATAGATACCAGTGATTTTCATAGCCAACTCTCTAAAATTAATGAGTTAAAGACTGTAAGAGCGATATTACCGGGGGTTGAATATGCCGTACCTATGGCAGCACAACTAGGCAATTCATTTGCCAAAAACTCTCTTGAATATACGACAGCTCAAACGGTTCGAAATAAATTCAAATTTCGTGACAAGCTAACCAAGTCAGGTTTAAGCGATATTCAATATGCCTTGATTTCACAGGGTAAAGAGATCTGCTTACCTCAAGGGTTTAAGTTTCCTGCTGTAGTGAAGCCAGTTGATATGGCGGGCAGTATGTCTGTTAAAAAAGTTGCAGATTTTGAGGAGCTTTTACGAACAGTTGAAGCGATCTGGAAATCTAAACCGAATGATATTGGTTTCTATGCAAGTGGTGATTTAATTGTTGAAGAATATATCGTTGGGAAGGAATACAGTGTCGAAGGAATTGTTCATACAGATGGAAAAATAACCTTTGCTTCACTGACAGAAAAACTATTAGGGCCCGAACCTTACTTTGTCGAAATTGGGCATATCGTTGGAAATAAATATGACGGTCAATTTTCTGAACACGTTTTTGACTATGCCGCAAAAGTCATTCAAACCTTAGAATTAAACATCGGACCTTTTCACCTAGAACTGAGAGTAACGCCTCAGGGAAAAGCCGTAGCGATCGAGTTAGCTGCACGTTTACCGGGTGACAATATTGTTGAGTTAATTAAACTGGCGACTAATTTTGACCTCGCACAAGCTGTACTGAGCGAATACCTCGACCTGCCATATTCACCTTCAATAGAGAAAAATATGGTCTCTGCAATTGCCTTTATTCCGCAAGGCAACCACCGTCTTTTTAAAGGTTTTAGTGGCTTAGACCAATTATTAGAAGCACCTGAATGTGTACACCATCACTTCTACTATGAAGCAGATGATGAACTCGCGTGTAACCATGATTGGACCTCACGATTAGGCTACATCATCCTCCGTTCTGAAAGTGAAGATAAGATCCGTAGTTTAGTCACACATATACATGAGCAGGTGAAAGTCATATGAAACATGTATTAATCATCAATAGATATGACGATGAGTTGTCTGACTTTAATAAATATATAGATCACGATGCTGTCCATGTCTCTTATATTTCATTAATAGAAACGATGCGCTATATCACCTCTTCAAACTGTTATTGCATAGCGGGTTTAGAACGATTAAATGAAGAGGATGTATTAAAAGAAGCCGTAAAGATCTATGAAAAAAAGCCAATAGATTACGTGATTGCTATCTCGGAATATGACCTCGATGCAGCCGCTCGCATTCGAACTGAATTGAATATTGTGGGTGCAACGGTTGAAGATAATTTGTTGTGCCGTAACAAGAAAAAAATGAAGGATGCTTTAGCTCATTCTACTGTCCGTTATCCAAAATATGCAGAAGTGTCTTCACACCAAGACATTGAAAAGTTTCTGCTAGAAAGTGGCTCAGCGATTATTTTAAAACCTCAAGTAGGTGCAGCTTCTGAAGGTGTAATCAAAATTAGTGAATTGGCTGATATACCACGATTGTCTTCCTATGCAGGCTACGAAGTCGAGGAGTTTATTGAGGGAGATATCTATCACGTTGATGCGATTATTTCTGACAATAAAATGCCTTACTTTAAAGTCTCAAAATATATTAATACCTGTTTAGATTACAGAAACGGCGCGCCATTAGGCTCAGTCACGATTGATAATTCTGAATTTATTCAAAAAGTAGAGCGATTTACTTTAGACGTATGTAAATTCTTAAAATTAAAAGATCAGGCAATTCATCTCGAATTTATCGAATCTAAAGGTGAGCTGATCTTTTTAGAAGTCGGTGGGCGAGTCGGTGGCGGGGAAATTCCGTTCATTACATTACGTAATGAGTCAGTCGACTTATATGAAATGTGGATTAAGGCGGCAATGAATATTCCGCTAGAGCCAGTGAATACGAAAATCACGGGTTTTCTGATGATGCCGAATCCGTATAGTTCTGGCTTTTTATTTAATGGCATTAAAGAATTAGAGAATGAAACGATTACCTATCAGTTAATTCAAGAAAGCGGCGACCATAACAATTTTAGTTATGAAAATATCCCGGCAAAAATTCATTTTATGGGAGAGAGTCAAATACAGGTGGAAGCTGCAATTAAAAGTAGTATGAAAATTTTACAAAGTGCAATTTGTCAAAATCATCAATCTAATTTTCATATGAGCGAACCTGCTTAAAAGAAAAAATAAAGGCTGTGTTTATCATTAGTTCCTGAATATAAGAGGCCCGAGCTTAAAATGTTCGGGTCTTTTATATCGCTTGTTCAATGAATGATGAAACATCGATTTTTAAGTCTTGTAATGGACTTTTGTTGCAGAGAATTGTGATTTATTGAACTAGCTCATATTATATAATTAGTTAATTATTAAAGAATTTTAAAAATGATTAAATCTATTATTTCAGGTTGCGTGGTTCTGACACTTTCGGCTTTGTCGGTTACTCATGCAGAGTTTTCTTTTGCACAAGAGCTACAACAAAGCTGTAATAAAGTGAAGCAATACGCGAGTTTAGGTAAGAAAAACTACGACCAAAAACAATATAAAAAAGCCCTAGAAAATTTCCAAAACCAAGCCTCTTGGACAGCATTTTGTAAGGCCAATGCAGATGAAACCACGGTTAAATTTACTGACCGAGATGTGGAAGTTGCCAATAACAACGTGGGTTTAGCCTATGCTAAATTGGGTCAGCCACTTTGGGCAAGATCGTGGTTTATGCTCGATGACAAATCAAAATCGAGCCAATTTAACCTTAAGCAATTACCTGCACCTAAAGCATCAAATGACTTGTCTGGTGAATATGTGCGTTACTCAGGTTTTGGTGAATGGGATCACATCACGGTAAGCCGTGAGAAGGGGCAATATGCAATCAGCTATGCTGGTTTATATATGGGACTTAGAAGCTTAATTTACGGCCCGAACATGGGTGAGTTTGGCACCACAATGCCGAGCAATAAAAAGCAAATCGTCTATAAAGATCAAGACTGCCGCATTCAGCTCGATTTTAAAACCAATGCGAAATTAGGAAATTATATTCAGGTCAAACAAAACGAGGGTAACTCGGGTTGTGGCTTTGGACACAACGTGTATGCAGACGGAACTTATTTAAAAGTTGAGTCTGGAAAATAAAACTAAAAATATAGGGAATTAAATAATGAATATATTTGCACGGTTGCTATTACTTTCTACGATTGCGATTTCTTCTCAAATTTATGCAGAGCCAACGAGCGTACGTAAAGAGGTGAAATTCCAAAAAGCCGATCAGGTTTGGAATGGGCACTATTATTTAAATGGTGTGATGGAAGTTGGTTCAGAACTTTTACTTCAGCCAGACGGCAAGTTTAAATGGATGTTAGCTTATGGCGCTTTAGACCAATATGCCGAAGGCACATGGTGGAAAAATGGCAACTGTATTGGTTTAAAACCAGACTCTAAATTCAAAAAGAATTTAAGTATATTTCCAGAAAGCTTGACGATTTCTGAAAAATCGTTAGACGTAACTTGGAACGATGGACGCCAGCAGGGCAGTTATAGCAAAGACTAAAGTAAAAAGTCCGACATTAAGTCGGACTTTTTTATAGCTCATATTTTAATGGTTTACCGCAGCAAGTTGCTCAGCGTTATAGCGTGCGCCCATGTTTGGATATCTCGCAATAATTGCGTCGATTTCTGCCAAATCTGCCGCTGTTAAATCAAGGTCTACAGCGCCAGCATTTTCCACAAGTCGCTCGATTTTACGCGTACCCGGAATTGGAATAATGTCTTCACCTTGCGCCAAAATCCAAGCCAAAGCCAGTTGAGCCGCTGTCGCGTTTTTGCTTTGGGCAAATTCGCTAAATGCTTGCGCCAAGCTTTGGTTATTTTTCCAGTTATCACCTTGGTAGCGTGGCAATTGACGACGGAAATCGTTTTCTTCTAGGTTGCCGACATCGAGCGTGTTAGTAATTAAACCACGCGATAGCGGTGAATACGGCACAAGGCTAATGCCTAACTCACGAATAGTTTGTAAATGGGTTTGCTCAAACTCGCGGGTGAGTAGCGAATATTCATGTTGAACCGCTGCAATCGGGTGAATCGCATGCGCTTTGCGAATGGTTTCAGCTGAAGCTTCACTGAGTCCTAAGTAGCGAACTTTACCCTGTTGGACCAAGTCAGCCATGGCGCCAATCGTGTCTTCAACTGGAATGTTTGGGTCTATACGGTGTGCATAATACAAATCAATCACGTCTGTATTTAAGCGTTTTAAACTGTTTTCGACCGCAACTTTAATCCACTCTGGAGAGCCGTCTATATAAGACTCTAAAGAGTTTTGTGGGTTAAGGTTGTCTTCTTTATAACGAAAGCCAAATTTTGTTGCCAAAAACACTTTGTCGCGATGTTTTTCTAAAACTTTTGACAGCAAAACTTCGTTTGCGCCGTTGCCGTACATATCGGCAGTGTCCCAAAAGTTAATGCCGAGGTCTAGGGCTTTTTCTAGGGTTGCAATGCTTTGTGTGTCGTCTGAGGCACCATAGGCAAAACTCATTCCCATGCAACCTAAACCAAGTGCTGATACTTTTTCGCCCGTTTGTCCTAAAGTTCTATATTTCATTTTTCACACTCTTTTTGCAAAATCACTTGAGTAGAAAAACTATAAAATGCTTTGGCTCAAACTGACGTATAACATTCAAACCAATAATTATAAAATTCAAACAATCTGTTTTTATGCCACACAGTCTTCGCGGAACTTTTTAGGCGAAAATCCGGTATTTTTCTTAAAGAAGTTGGTGAAATATGCTGAATATTCAAAGCCTAAGCTATAGGCAATTTCGGAAATATTCCAACTGGTATGTTGTAGTAGGGCTTTAGCTTCTTGCGTAATGCGCGAGCTAATATGCTCAGACGTGGTTTTGCCTGTGGCTTCTTTTACGGCTCGGTTTAAATGGTTTACATGCACCGATAAACCATAGGCATAGTCATTTGCCGTTTTGAGTTTAAGCTGAAAATGGGGTGAGTCGATGGGGAACTGGCGTTCTAATAACTCAAAGAATAAATGGCAAATCCGAACCGCGGCATTACTATGTTTTTCAAACTGTTGGGTTGGTTGCATTTTCATGGCTTCATGCACAATCAGGTGCAAATAGTTTCTTAAAACGTTGTATTTATGAATGTAGTCTGAATTTATTTCTGCCATCATCTTTTTGAAAATAAATGAAATTTCATCAACCTGTTGATCGTTTAAAAAATATAGCGGGTCGCCGTCGACTTTAAATAGCGGTGAGTCTTTTAAAAAGCTTTGTCTTGATTCTTGGTTTACAAACTCTTCGGTAAATAGACAAAACCAGCCTGCCTGTTCAGGCGAATTAATTTCCCATGCATAGGGAACCATCGGGTTTGAAAACAACAAAGCAGGGCGGTCTACCCGAATCCAGCGGTTGGCGTAGTGAAGGTCACCTGTGCCTAAAACCAGTGAAATTTTATAATAATCGCGGCGACTGTGAGGCGTGAGAAACGAGCAGGCATCGCGTTGGAACACGTTAAAATGTCCAAACGAAGTTGATGGAACCGAGTAATCGCTATCTCTGGTTAAAGAAAAGCGGCGATAAAAATCATGTATGGTTTCCATGTCTTTGCCTGCATGCGTTATCAATTTATTCAAACTTATAAAATTCAAACTTTATTTACTGTAGCTTTTATTTATGGCGTGATCAATCGGTTCATTTAAGCAGTTTTGAAAGTGAATGATAAATTAACAATGAAATAACCAGACAAACTAAACTTTAAGAAAATATATTGTTAAATCACTATGCCAATGAAAAACAAAAATAATCTTTATAAATGAATAGCGAATATCACATTGACACTCCAAAACTCGCGGATTATCCTTTGCCTGCTGGCCTACATTGCCAGTCGGTCTTAGCAGGCCGCGGTACAGATTACATCAGATTTATTCCTTCTGAGGGAGAAGTTTGCGTGTATTCAACTCGTCTCCCTCACGTTGCGGTAGGGCGAGAGGGGGACACCTTCGGGTGTGCTGGTTCTGTACCCAGTCTGCTAACCCCCTTTCGTTCTGCCACCATCTTTTAGCAGAGATCGGCAGAATCCTTATTTGTACAGGAATCCGTCATATGCGTACTAATTCATCTCTCTCATTGGCAACCTTTGCCAAAATCTTTAGGTCTATACCCAACTGGTTTTTAAAAAGGTTTAACAGACTCTAGGTTTTAAGCCATAGGTCATTACGACTAAAAAATCATAGCAACAATAAAACCCGAGATAGGCGAGCACACCATTTTTGTGCGGCTTTTGCATGCCTGTTTTTAGCGCTCAATTTAAGAGTGACGGCATTTCTATCTCTTTTACATACAACAAAAAATTATTTTAAACGGTATAAAAATGCCAAATTTAGAAGCATCATTTAGAGCATTAAGCGTGCTCCACGCAGCAAAAGATTTATTTAATCAAAATGGGTTTTACATCGGGATAGATCGGATTATTGAGGAAGCCAAAATCCCTAAAGCCACTTTTTATAACTATTTTCACTCAAAAGAAAGGCTCATTCAGATGAGCTTAACTTTTCAAATAGATGCATTAAAACATGAGGTGTTTTCTATTATTCATTCGTACCGCGAACTCATGGCATTCGATAAACTCAAGAAAATTTATCTCTTACATGCGAACTTAGATGGCTTTTATCGTTTGCCATTTAAAGCTATTTTTGAAATTGAAAAGCTTTATCCAGCGGCCTATAAACTTGTCATTGACTACCGAAACTGGTTCATTAAAGAAATTCATAAACTGCTTTTAACTGTAAAAGCGACTGCTACAGTTGAAGATGCGCACATGTTTCTGTTTGTGATTGATGGCGCGATGGTCCAGCTTTTGGGGACCAATAACACTGATGAAAGAGATTTATTACTTGAATACTTTTTAAGTCGGGTTTGATGGGGGGAAGGCCTATATTTAGGCCTTTTATTTGTCTAAAGTAGGATAGAAGCTATGCTTCACTATTATGTGTTTAATGATTCTAATGCTGAGATAAATCTATAAAAACTATAAGAATATTCTCTCGGAGCTGAATGGTTTCTCTTTTTACGTAAGGGGGTTGCTATAACCTCATATTGATTAGGATCCTTGGGCTCACTTAAACAAAGATCATGTCGTCTTAATGCTCTATTTAAATGTACAAATCCTGAATGAATTCTTCTTCTAGATAATTCATCTTGTTTAACATATAACGCTAGAAGCCAACATTCTAATGAGTGGATACAAATTGCAAAAATTATTTTTTCTTTATATTTTTCATACGTATCTGGACAATAACTATTTATCCATTCAATAATTTTATTTTTAATAGTCTCATAAAACAGTTCCATATCTTCATCAGCTACCGTAATAGAGCTAGCATCATAATTAACATGTTCACATTCGTCGGTATCTATTTGAATAACTAAATATTCACTGTAATCTAGAGCATCTACTAATAAATTTGATTTTAAATAATCGACTACATTTTCCCATCCTGCTCTACCATTCGTTCTATGTGAATATGCATCAACAGAAGGTACTAAAACATTAACTACTGCATCGTCTATAATTGATTCAATAACAATACGTAATACTCGGAAATCAGTGTTACCTTCCGCAATAATATTAAAGTTCATATCTTAGCTCTTTAAAAATTAGAAGGTAAGCCACCTAAATAACCGCGTAAAAATGCCTCTGAAAGATGAACTTTTTCACCATCTTTTTTAGGTTTTGGAATATTTTTTTCAGTTAATTCTCTTAATCTAGTTTCTCCAGTATATTTTCTATCAACAACAAAGATAGTCTCTTCTGGATCAAGTAAATTGATACCATCTAATACAGCTGGATTATGTGTACTTAAAAAAACCTGTTTTTTATGTTTTTTAGCTTTATCCGAGAGTTTTCTTATTAAAACTTGGCATAATCTAGGATTTAAAGATTTATCAATATTTTCAACAGCAAAAATTTCGGGCGTCTGATTTGAACAGAATAAACAAGCATAAAATAATGTAAATAGAAATCCCTCATTAGCATTTTGAGGCTTTATTACATCACCCATAAATCTATCTTTAAGGACAATTTCTATTTCACCATTTATATTTTCATTAACTTCAATTTTCTCTAACCAGTTAAAAATTGAAGCAAGTTCAAGAACGTCTTTAAAATTTTCAGGTTCGGTCTTCGCCATTACTCCTAATAGCGTAAATAAACCCTCACCATTAACACCTAAAGGCTGAATATAAGATTGCCCTTTGCCACCCATCAAAACGTAAGTATCAGGATTGAAAATAACAAAATTATTTTTAGATACCTTTTTGTTTTCTAGATTATTTAGAAGACCCATTGATCGCTGAACAAAGAAAAGATCTTTTCTTAAATCTTGAAGCTTTTGGAGTTTTTCAGGAGATTGTATTTTTGTCTTTTCATAGATTTCTGAATCATAAAGATCATTTAGTTCTTCAACTTCACTAAATTCTTTACTTATTTCACTAAATATTTTAAATAAATCATTCTTTAATAAAGAATCTTTGTTAGTTAGACTTTCTTCACTTAATACATAACTAGCCGGTTCTTTGTCTGGACGTGGGGTCAGAATTTCAGCTTTTAATTGTCGATAAGGATCTTCTTTATCATGAAAAGCGACTACTCCAATATAGAATTTATTTAATTGGGCAAATATACTAAATTTTTCCTCTGGTTCAACATTTGAATCTTCTTTATCTTCATCATCTATTGAAAATTTCGTTATAGTTGTTAATGGATCAATAGGGCGAATACCACGAGATGATAGAAATTCATTACTTAGCATATTAGAAGTCGCGGCTGAAAAAATAGCCAAGCTTTCTAGAATATTAGATTTGCCAGCACCATTTTCACCGATAAAGAGATTGACTCTTTTGGGGTGAAAGGACATTTTTTTTATAGATTTGTAGTTTGAAATTTTAATATTTTCAATCATTTAGTTTGTGACGTTAATACCTTTATTATTTACTATGCTAACTTAAAATATATAAAGAAGATATTCAAGCTTTATAGAAAAATGATCACATCTGTACATTTTCTAAAATTAATGAAATGTAAATCAGTAAAAATATTTAGCTTTTGAAGGTAAGTACCAAAAATATAACAATATTTTTACTGTTCACTCAAAACCAACTCTTTAATCTTAACCGCTTTCTCGAAGTGATCTAGCTTATGCAACATAATCCACCAATGGGCTGCTTCCATCAGTAACTCAGGGTTATCGTTCTTATTTTTAAAAAAAGCATAAAAAGACAGACCCACATTGTCTCCCTTCTTTTCAATTTTATCGTCGCATCCCTTAATAAAAATTTCTCTTAATTCATTTCTCATATTTAGTATCACTTCAAGTCTATAAAACTAAGACGGCTTATTACGCTCGCCCCATTCACACATCATATCTAATAAAGGAATCAAAGACTGTCCTCTTTCTGAAAGACGATACTCAACTTTTGGCGGAATTTGAGGATATTCCTTACGATGAATCAGTCCATCTCTTTCTAACTCTTTGAGTGTATTGCTAAGTGTTCTAAACGAAATATTGCCAATGCAACGTTGCAGTTCGTTAAAACGCATGACGGTTTTTCCATAAAGCCAATACATAATAATCATCTTATATTTGCCATTAATCAAAGAAAGGGTGTAGCCAAAACCCGTATCTTCTAATGGCGTATACGTTGGAATGCAGTCATCCATTTTTAAAATCCATACTATCTTTTGGTATAGTATATAACATAAATTACCGTACTTATATTTAGGAAAGCATACTTCTATAATCGATTTATCTACTTTTCGATAAGCGTGTTTTCATAATGAAAAAGACATTAGTTATTGTTACCCATCCTCACATAGACCAGTCTGTTGTAAATAAAAGATGGATTGAGGAACTAGAAAAGCATCCCGATCAATTTACGGTCCACCAAATTTATCAAGCTTATCCAGACGGGGTGATTGATGTTGCCAAAGAGCAAGCACTTGTCGAAGAACATGAAAATTTAGTCTTTCAATTTCCTGTGTATTGGTTTAATTGCCCGCCGCTATTAAAGCAATGGCTTGATGAAGTTTTGGCGTATGGATGGGCTTATGGTTCAGAAGGCAACAAGCTCAAAAATAAAAAGTTTATGCTGGCTTTATCTGCTGGTGGGCAAGAACAAGTTTATTCAGAAAGCGGAGAGTATCAAATTTCTTTAGAGAAGATTTTTACTCCATTTGAACTCACAGCTTTATATGTCGGGGCAGTCTATCAACCGCTTCATGCATTTTATGGTTTAGACACGAATCCTTCAGAAGACGACGTTATCCCGACTCACCAAGACATAGACAATAATGCAATTCAGTATGTTCAGAAGTTGTTAGCGTTGTCTGAGTAAGTTTAAAGATGGGAAAGGCCTAAACGTGAAGTTTGGGTCTTTGAAATACGAAGAATAGTTTTGATATCTTTCTGATTTTCGATAAATCATTTGCAAAAACCAATTTTGTCTATAAGTTGAAAATACAATAATACGTCTTTGGAAAAAATTATGAATATCGCGCCTTTTCCATTTCAAATTACAAACTGGGAAGAAATTGAAGTCACTGAATATAGCGGTGAAACTGGAAAAGCTTATTGGAAAACTCAATTTTTTGGTGAAGAAGGAAACAAAATAAGAGTAAGACTTGTAGAGTACTCGGCAAATTACTTAGCTGATCATTGGTGTGAAAAAGGACATATTTTATTTTGCCTAGAAGGTGAGTTAGAAAGTAGATTGAAGGATGGGCGAACATTTACTTTAACTTCAGGAATGAGTTATCAGGTAGGGGATAATTCGGAGCCACATCAGTCTTTTAGCCTGAATGGTGCGAAGTTACTTATAGTTGATTAGAGTGATTTTATTTAGATTCATTAAAAAGAGTGCAATAAAAAAGACCCAAATCTAAACGATTTAGGTCTTTTTTTAATTCTGGCGGTGAGAGAGGGATTCGAACCCTCGATACGCGCAAACGTATACACACTTTCCAGGCGTGCTCCTTAAGCCACTCGGACACCTCACCAAGGCGTGCGATAGTAACTAAAAAAACAAGTTCTGCCAAGATTTAAGATGAGCTTTACAGAAAAAAAATAATAGAGGTGATAAGATTGCGATAAAAATCATGTTGGTTTAATTACACAATGCAAAATACGGCCAAAAAAGCAACCTTGCCTGCCACGGCTTTGGCAGCTCTTGGGGTGGTCTTTGGAGATATTGGAACAAGTCCACTCTACGCCTTAAAAGAGTCCTTCCATGCCGCGCATGGGTTGGGAATTAAGCCTGAAAACGTATTAGGAATTTTATCTATTATTTTTTGGTGCTTAATGCTGATCATCAGTATTAAGTATGTCGCCATCGTCATGCGTGCAGACAACAATGGCGAAGGCGGAATCATGGCCTTACTCGCATTGAACTTACGTAAAGCCAAAATTGCCGATAACAAAAAAATCTACATGATTGCCATTGGTTTTATTGGCGCATCGCTGTTTTTTGGTGACGGTATTATTACCCCAGCCATTTCGGTACTCTCGGCAGTCGAAGGCTTGTCTATTGCCACCAATGTGTTTGACCCATTCATCATGCCAATTGCGATTACCATTATCATCGCGTTGTTTTTGGTACAAAAACACGGTACTGCCTTTGTCGGTAAGTTTTTTGGCCCGATTACAATGGTGTGGTTCTTAGCTTTAGGAATGTTAGGTCTTCATAGTGTCATTCAAACCCCTGTGGTGTTAGGCATGTTTAGTCCGCATTGGGCAATTCAGTTTATCTATCACCAACCGCTAATGACCTTTTTTGTTATGGGTGCTGTGGTTTTAACAGTTACCGGTGGTGAAGCACTTTATGCCGATATGGGACATTTCGGACCAATTCCGATTCGTCTAGCATGGTTCTTTGTAGTGTTGCCGTGTTTGGTTTTAAACTACGCAGGCCAAGGTGCATTACTATTAAGAGATCCATCGGCAATTGAAAACCCGTTCTATTTATTGGTGCCGCAGTGGGCACTTTACCCAATGATTATTATGGCGACCATGGCAACCGTGATTGCCTCTCAAGCCGTAATTTCTGGGGTATTTTCACTTGCTCGCCAAGCGATTCAATTGGGCTATTTACCACGTTTAAGCATTAAACATACCTCTGAGTCTGAAGAAGGTCAGATTTATATTCCTTTCTTAAACTGGTTACTTTTAATCGCAATTATCATCTTAATTTTGATTTTCAAAAGCAGTTCAAACTTGGCAAGTGCATATGGCTTAGCAGTAACTTTAACCATGCTGTGTGACACAATTTTGGTTGCTGTGTTTATCTATTCGGCTTGGAAGTGGAGTCTGCCAAAAGTGCTACTCCTGATTATTCCATTCTTTGTTCTAGAGTCGGTATTGGTGGGCGCAACTTCACTTAAAATCTTGTCGGGTGGTTGGGTTCCATTACTCATTGGTGCGATTGCAGTGACCATTTTAATGACATGGAAACGTGGCCGTGAGCTCACTTTTGCCAAGCTCGAACACGATACGTTATCACTCGATTTGTTTGTGAAAAGTATTGGTAATAGCGTGCACTGGGTTCCGGGCGATGCAGTCTTTATGACGGGTACGCCAAACGTGGTTCCACATGCCATGCTGCATAACATCAAGCACAATAAAGTGCTGCATCAGCGCAATATCTTGGTGACTGTAGTCATTGAAGATGTACCGTTTGTCGAACCAGAAGACCGTATTTCAACAGAAACTTTAGCTGAACATTTCTTCCGTATTAAAATTTTCTACGGCTTTAAAGATGAAATGAATGTACCAAAAGCACTTATGCAAGCTTACGAGCAGTTAGGTCTTGAATATGACTTAATGCATATCAGCTTCTTTATTTCGCGTGATCGTATTGTTCATTCGGTGGGCGATGGTATGTCTCCATGGAGAGAAAAACTATTTATCTCTATGCAGCGTAATACCAGTCCGGTGAGTGATTTCTACCAAATTCCAACCAACCGTGTGGTTGAGTTAGGCAGTCAAATCGAAATATAAAAATTCATGAAATAAAAAAACCAAGACACATGTCTTGGTTTTTTTATGGCTTTGTTTATTGAGCTTGAACAGGCGCATCTGCTGGCAAAGGACCATCTTTTGCCATTGGGTCTGCCGACTGAGTTGGATCCGCCGGAGGTGGGGTCATATTTTGGTCTTGTGGCGCTGGAGACGCTTGATTTGGTGCAGGAGCATCCATTGGTGCAGCCGGAGGTGCCATTTCACCGCCTGCTGGAGGCGCTGGAGGAACATCTGCTGGAATAGGAGCACCTGTAGGTGCTGCATTTGTTGGTGCAGCAGAAACTTGCTGTACTTGTCCGCTATTAACTAAGTCACTAATAGAGCCGGGTTGGCCATTTACAGTTGTTGTAACTTTTACTTTAGATAAACTTTCTAAAGTTTCTCCTGGCTGGACTGCTGGTTCAGCCAAAGCGGCCATACTACATAATCCCGTGATTACGCCAATACCAATAATCTTTGAATGGATCATTAAGTGGACTCCGTTTATATTTTTATCCAAATTTGTGGAGCTAACCATGTCATAAGCAATCAGTGCTTTTCAACGAAAGATACGCAATTGACGTAATTCAATAGCCAAAGCCTCTAAGAAGCCCAACAAATTGTTACGTATAGTGGAGTAGAGTTACAAAAAATATGACTATGTTTTAACCATTTGAAAGATAAGAGATATACTTAAAAAAGCAGGATTGTTAAGCTGCGGGTGGACAGTGGTATTGATATAAACATGGCAACTAAAAAACGTAGTAAGGGTACAAACCAATTTTCTATAAGTGGACATTTCGGCAAGATTATTCTTGCTTGTATTGCGGCCGGAAGCTTTGCAATTGCTTTTGGTAGTGAAAAAATTTCGCAGTGGTTTTCGCCTTTAAGTACCAATTCAACTTGTCTTAATCAGTTTTATCGTGAAGTACCACCCGCTTTAAATAAAGAAAGCTTAAAAAAAGACAGTTATCCGCTGTGCTTTAATGGCTTTAATGTCTTGTATTCAGGCATTTCTAAAACGCCGTTATGGTCGGCTGAACATCTAAGTCCGGAACGTTTAAGTGTCAAAATTAAGCGTGAAGATAGTTTTCATGAAGAAACCCGTATTGATCTAAAGCACCGTTCACTGTTAAGTGACTATCGTGGCTCAGGTTATGACCGTGGTCATATGGCACCGAATGGCGATATGCCAAATAAAAACTCACAGTCTGATAGCTTCTCGTTGAGTAACATGGTGCCGCAAGCCCCTAAAAATAATCAGGAAGTCTGGCGTAAACTTGAAGAAGCCACACGTGCCCTTGCCACTAAGCAGAAACAAGATGTATATGTGGTTACAGGCCCTGTTTTTGAGGGTAAACGTCTTAAAACTATTGGAAAGGGTGTAATTGTTCCAACCGCCGTTTATAAAGCGGTATATATACCAAAAACAGGTGCTATTGGGGCTTACTACGCACCCAACAATAATTCTCTGCAAGTGAGAGTGGTGAGTGTTTGCTACCTTGAAGAACGATTAGGCGTTAACCTGTTCCCGCAGTTAACTGAGCAGCAAAAGCGTAATGTCTATCGTCTACCTTTAACGGTTACATCGGTTAAGCCAAATCAGAAGTTAGACTATTTACATTGGGATGGTGAGAGCCAATGTGAGCAGGACTTAAACGCTGATCAAATTAAAGCGTTACAAGATCAGTTTAAAAAGCAAAAAAGTGGCTCGTCAGAACCAATGGAAGCAAAAGTTCCAAGCATTGATGAAGAAACACGCCAAGCGATTGTGAAACAATTGGTTGAAGCCTTGGTGAACTATTTCTTACAAATATTGAAATAAACAGTTTTTTTTATTGTTATTGCACAGCCTTAAAATTATACAATAAGATAAATAGACAGATCTGTCTGATTTTTTATTTTAATAAGGACAATAACAATGTTTGCCTCGATGTTTCTTTTTTCATTTGCAATGTCTATTACCCCGGGTCCCGTGAATACCGTAATTTTATCGACCAGTTTAAATCATGGTTTAAAAAGGTCGCTTCCCTATATTTCAGGCGCGACCATTGGTTTTACCTTACTTTTGATTTTTATGGCATTTGGTCTTCAGAGTTTATTAACTCAATTTCCTGTTGTGTTAAAAATTCTTGCGATTTGTGGCACCTTATTTGTTTGTTATATCGGTATAAAAATTATTTTTTCTGCTGCCAACATTTCCATTTCAAATGCTCCTGTAGAGCATATTATTATCCCCAATTTTAAAGATGGCTTCTTATTACAGTGGCTTAACCCCAAGGCTTGGCTGGCGTGCGTGTCTGGCATTACCATGTTTACAAGCATTGAAAACCCACAGTCGTTGCCCATCTTTATCATTATTTATTTCTTCACTTGTTATGCATGTTTGTTCTTTTGGGGACTATGTGGCGATAAATTTTCGGTGGTACTGAATCATGGCAACCGTTTGAAATATTTTAATATCTTGATGGGAGCATTCTTAATTTTATCGGCACTTTTAATTTTGATTGATTTTTTTTAAATTGGTCGTATTACACTGTCAACATATAACAACGAGACAACACCTATGTTTAAGCCATTTGAAAAGGGTACAGAGTCTTCTTCAATTGAAGATTTAACATTAGAAAATGATGTCGATTACGTCAGCATTTATGGCAATTTGCAAATTACTAAAGACAAAGTCGGTTTAGAACAAGCGAAGGTATTACAGAGCTTTTTAAACGATGTAGTTGCGGCTTTGGAAAAAGAAGAATTGCCTGAGAAAATTGAACGTCCAGCTGAACAAGAAATTAATAATCCATTTTTATAATTTATACACTCTATGTCTTATATTTAGCATGGCCGTGCTGCCATACAGTCTTTAATACCACGTTAGGTCTTATTGAGTTTGTATAGACATTTCTTACTTTTGAAAGCCCAAAAGTAAACAAAAGGCTTTGTTGATCAGAGGGTACATCCATGTACCCCTGCTCAACAGGTGACATCCATGTCACCCACCGCGATAGTAGATTGAGTCTAAGAAAAGTTAATCCTTATCCCCAGCAACCACTTTATAAATAATCGCCCCAATCACAGCACCTAAAATTGGAGCCACCCAGAACAACCATAATTGACTTAAAGCCGCAGTTTCAGCAAAGAATGCAACGCCTGTACTACGTGCAGGGTTCACCGAAGTGTTGGTTACTGGAATACTGATTAAGTGAATAAGCGTTAAGCCTAAACCAATTGCGATAGGAGCGAAGCCAGCAGGTGCTCGACGGTCAGTTGCACCTAAAATAATGATTAAGAAGAAAGCAGTAAGTACCACTTCAATTAAGAAAGCAGAACCTAAGCCAAATTTATTTGGTGATAAATCACCAAAACCATTTGAAGCAAAACCACCAACGCCGCTAAAGCCAGCTTGACCTTGAGCAATAATGTAAAGAACAAATGCAGCAGCGGTCGCACCAACCACTTGTGCAATAATATATGGAATTAAATCTTTAACATCGAAGCGGCCGCCGACCCAAAGGCCAACACTTACCGCGGGATTAAAATGTCCACCTGAGATATGCCCTAGAGCATAAGCACCTGTCAGTACGGTTAAACCGAAGGCAAGGGCTACACCTGCAAAGCCAATACCAAGTTCGGGGAAAGCTGCGGCTAACACTGCGCTACCACAACCACCAAAGACAAGCCAAAATGTACCTAGAAACTCAGCAAAATATTTATTCATTATGATTACTCATCTATTCGTCTATTTTAATTAATGTGAATTACGTCACACAAATTTGAAGCATGTGACTATATGAAATTTTTGTTTTCAGTGTTGTTTTAATCAAGAAAAGAATTGTAAGTTTTGGTAGGTTAATTATTGTTCAAAAAATAATCTCGCCATTGTTGGGGTGTTTGACCTGTCCAATGTTTGAAAGCTCTTTGAAAAGCACTTTGTTCTGAATAACAAAGCAAAAGAGCAATCTCTTGTAAGCTTAAATGCGGATCTTTTAAATATTCAGTCGCCAACATAAATCTCACTTGTTGTACTCGCTCCTGAAAGGTGGTGTTTTGCTGCTGCAAATGTCGTTGTAGCTGTCTAATAGATAGGCTTAAAGAATTTGCGATTGATTCGATTTGATATTGGTTTTTTTGTAGGCCCGTTAAAATGGCATATTGAAGACGTTGGTCTATTTGAGTCGAACTCGGTAATTTTTCTAATAGTGCTTGTGCTTGCTGAACAAGTAACTGCTGTAATGTATGGTCTGCCCTACTTAATGGCTTTTTAATTTCAGTAAGAGGAATTAACAGTTCGGTACGTGGTTGATTAAACTTAACCCGACATTGAAAGTATTTTTCATAGACCATCATATTTTTAGGTGCAGAATTTAAAAAATGCACCTCATGTAAATGTACATCTTGATGTGACATGAAAAGCCGTAAAAATTGGACGACTAAGGCAATGGCAATTTCATCGGTCAACTGGGTCGGATGAAGCTCGGTTGCTTCCCAACGAATAGAAGCATATTGCCCATGTAGTTCAACAGCTAAAGGGCTACCGTCATAAATCAGGCGATGAAAATCATAATAACGAGTTAATGCTTCACCTAAGTTGTCACAGGAGAGCGCAAGGTAGGCAATAATCCCTAAATGTTTAGGCTGTACATATTTTGCGATTTCGAGGCCTAATGCGGGCTTCGGATCCAGCTGATAAATGACTTCTAATAAATCACGCCAAACCACATAGTCAAAGCGTTCCAGATTTTGAATTTTTTCTAATTGCTCAGGAACTGCTAACTGATTGGCCTCACAATAAGCTTTTAATAGGTGTCCCAATCCTCCATAGACAGAACCTGTATAGTTTTTTAGTTGTGGCATCCCTGACCACCTCTTTCTTGTCGTGATTTGTCAATGAAACCATAAATTCTGGTCAATACCAAGCATAACGAATTTTATATGCTGAATAAAAAGAAAAAGGAGTAAAGCGATGTTAAAAGGGTTTATTGCCGGAATTGCAGTTGCCAATGCATTTGAATGGGTGGCACACAAATATATTTTGCATGGTATGCACCGTGCCGGACAACCGCGCTATAGCCCAGTGCCGAAAAGTATGGAGTCGCATTGGGCACACCATCGTGAAGTCCGTAAACAACAATTTCATGATGATTGCTATGTGGAAGGTGTTGGAAACTGGCGAACTAAAAATGAGTTAATTTCACTAGCGGTGGTGGCAACTGTTTCAAGCGCAATTTTCTATCCATTTTCAAAAGGTATGGCACTCGCAGCTTGGTACAGTGCTGGAAATTATTACTATATACATCGCCGTGCACATCTGGAGCCTGAATGGGCAAAGCGTAAAATTCCGTGGCATTACGACCACCACATGAACTCTAATCAAGATGCCAACTGGTGTGTGACCAAGCCTTGGTTTGATTACGTCATGGGAACCCGCGTTGTTTCTTCGGCAGATTTAAAAGAACAAAATCCTTTGGGCATAAGGTTACCAGCAGCGCTCGCTCAACCATTGTCTCAAGCTGTAGAAAAAATCTTTCCTGCAAAATGGGTCGAGAAAAAAGAAAAACCTAAACTCATCGGTGATGTGAATGTTGTAGACGGTGCTGCATAAAAAAAGGGGCATATTGCCCCTTTAAATATCAATATGCTTACAAGCGCATTTCAATGCCTTGTTCAGCCAAATATTGTTTAGCTTCTGGAATTGTATATTGGCCAAAATGGAAAATACTTGCTGCCAATACTGCATCGGCACCACCTTGTAAAATCCCGTCTGCAAGGTGTTGTAAGTTACCTACACCGCCAGATGCAATTGTTGGAATGGTAACGCGGTCATTAATAGCACGCATTAAAGCAATATCGTAACCCGCTTTAGTACCGTCGGCATCCATACTGGTGATGAGTAACTCACCCGCACCATAGTCAGCCATTTTTACAGCCCATTCAATCGCATCAATACCCGTTGGTTTACGACCACCGTGAGTAAAGATTTCCCATTTATTATCGCCAGTTTTTTTAGCATCAATTGCAACCACAATACATTGCGCGCCAAAGTGCTGTGAAGCTTCTTGAACAAATTCTGGGTTAAATACGGCAGCCGAGTTAATACTCACTTTATCTGCCCCTGCATTTAATAACGCACGAATATCTTCAACTTTACGTACACCACCACCAACAGTTAATGGCACAAATACAGTCTCTGCCATACGTTCAACAGTACGGTAAGTGGTATCACGTCCATGATGTGTAGCGGTAATGTCTAAAAAGGTAATTTCGTCTGCACCTTGTTCGTTATAACGACGTGCCACTTCAACAGGGTCGCCAGCATCACGAATATCGAGGAATTGAACGCCTTTAACTACGCGTCCGTTATCAACGTCTAGGCAAGGAATAATACGTTTAGCAAGCATAGCTTTTTCCAAAAATAATCGCCGTTGGTGAAAGTTCCTACACAGGCGCTACACCTTCATGGAGGGAAGAGGTATTCTATCAAACTTCACAGATGTTTTTTGCAGGTTTTCCATGTCGGTTTATACCACTTTGAGTTTAGATGAAGTTCGCGCCTTTGCTGCACCTTATGGATTAGAGGTGTTGGAGCTGAACCCAATTCAGGGAGGTATTCAAAACACCAATTATTTTTTGGTTGATGTAAACCGTAAGCAATATGTACTCACTGTATTTGAAGAGCTAGATGCTCAAGGGGCGGGTGAACTCATTCCAGTTCTTGAACAACTGGGAACTCATGATGTACCAGTTGCTGTGCCGTTAAAACATAGTGGACAAGCGGTTCATGTGATTGCAGAAAAACCTGCACAGATTGCACCACGTTTAATGGGGCACCATCCCATGCAAACCACAGTTGCACAGGTTGCTGCTATTGCAGACGCACAGGCAAAGCTGCATGTTGCTTTGCAAGATTTTCCGCTTGAGCGTGAATATAGACGTGATCATCAATATTGGACGGGCGTGGCTGAACAGCTTAAACCAAGCATGACTCCAGAGGACCAAAATTTACTTGAACAGGTCTATCAAGCTTTTAATGCGAAAACAGCACAGTATTCAAACCGACCAACAGGTTTTATTCATTCAGATTTGTTCCGCGACAATACTTTGTTTGAAGGCGAGCAACTACAAGGTATTCTAGATTTTTACGAGCTAAACCAAGATGAGTTGCTGTTTGATATTGCGATTACCATTAATGATTTTTGTACCGAATATCCAGAGGCACATTTAAATTTAGAAAAAGTAGAAGCTTACTTAGACGCATATCAAAAAGTTCGTACACTTACTTCAGATGAACTTGCATGTTTAGATGTATTCTTGGCAATGGCGGCGTGCCGTTTTTGGTCGATGCGTTTGCAAGTTGCTCAAAAAAATAAAGAAGAAGGACGTACCGGCGATGATATTTTGCAAAAAGATCCGCAAGAAATGCGAGCAATGATGCAAGACCGTTTAAGTCATGTAAAAGCATAAAAGGAATAGAGATGCGAGATCAGGGGCGATTAGTCGAATGGTTCGACGAAAAAGGTTATGGCTTTATTCAGCCAGATGATGCTGAAAAAGAGCGAGTCTTTTTGCATATCAAAGATTTTGCACGCCCCGGTCCTCGGCCAATTATTGGCTGTGCACTGGAATATCTGATTATCCTTGATGAACGTGGTCGCTTTCGTGCCCAGCAGGTAACCTACCTAAAAGCATCTCAAACTCGTAAAGCTTCAAAGCCAGCAAAAACAGAATCTTCTTTTCAAGCTAAACCCTGGTCTGCCATGCAAATGGGGATCGTCGTTTATTTTGTTTTAATGGGCATTATGAGTTTTATCCATACTTTGCCAGCTTATACCTTATTGTTTGTTTTAATGATGAATGTGCTGAGTTATTGGCTCTATTCACAAGATAAGGAAGCTGCACAATTGGGTAATCGCCGTGTGCCTGAACAAACATTGCATATTGTCAGCTTTTTAGGGGGCTGGCCTGCTGCATGGTGGGCACAACAAAAACTGAGACATAAAACACAAAAACAACCCTTTCGTAAGATTTATTTTTGTACCATATTCCTTCATTTACTTTTGATTTTATGGCTAATTTCTCCCTTAAACGTATTGCGGGGCTCATAAAAGTAAATTGTTTTATTAAACTTGAGAGGTATAAAAATGAATAGTTCTATCGACCAAGATTCAAATCGTACTTTAACACTTGTTTTATATGTACTTTATATTGTTGCTATTTTTACTGGCGGCTTACTTGCGGTTATTGCTTTAATTATTAACTACGTAAAACGCTCTGATGTACAAGGTACAATTTTTGCGAGCCACTTTACATGGCAAATCAGAACATTCTGGTGGTATCTTGCTTGGAATATTATTGCCTTTTTGCCGTTTATTTTCTTGTTCTTTACTGGTGAAAATACCGATCTGTTTGCAGGGGTTGCAGTCTCATCGACCGTATTCTGCGTAGGTGTAATCGGCGCTGCGTGGATCTGGATTGTATATCGTGCAATTCGCGGCTTGATTGCTTTAAATGATAACCGCCCGATGTATCAACCTTAATAGATAAAAAAGAGAGCATTTCGCTCTCTTTTTTTTATTCTTGAATTCTTTTGACTTTTTTGGTCGGCAACTTAATTTTTAACTCACTGACTAAAACACCCAATACCACTAAAGCACCCCCAAATAGGGCAATAACTGGTAAACGCTCACCTGCAATTCGGCCAATAATGCCTGCCCAAACGGGTTCTCCTGCGTAAATAATTGCAGCACGTGAAGGATCAACTACGCGTTGAGCCCAGTTCATCACAAATTGAATGAGTGCGCTGGCTAAGCCTAATGCAACAGCAATCAGTACCAGAGACCATGAAAATGCTGGAATCGAATGTTCACCGACCACAGGCATAATGGCAAAAGAAAGTAGAGAGGCGACGCCGAGTTGAATGATTGTGACACGGCGTAAATTTACTTTTCCAGCAAAGTAGCTAATAAAAATAATCTCTAAAGCAATCGCAAATGCACCAAGCACTGTTAAAAGCTGCCCAAAACTTAATGAAATTTGTTTAAAACCATTGCCTGTCAACAAAACAAGACCAGCAAAAGCTAGAGCTGCTCCAACCCAAGTCATAATATGTGGAGTTTTTCTAAAGATGAGCCACATTAAAAGAGGGACAAGCGGCACATAAAGTGACGTTAAAAACGCGGATTCACTGCTTGGAATGGTTTGAAGACCAATCGTCTGTGTGCCATAGCCCGCCGCAATTACAAGGCCAATCGCACTTCCTGCACCTAAATCTTTTAACGTAACGCCTTTCATACTTTTTAATGAAATAAGCAGTAACGTTAAGGCAGCTACTGCAAAGCGGCAGCCCACAAAAAACATAGGTGAAGAAAAATTCAGTGCATATTGCACGGTAAGGAATGTTCCGCCCCAAATAATGGTAATGAGGATAAGAGCTAAATGGGGGGCTTTGCTTGAACTCAGAGAAATTGATGGCATATCTGATCAGGAAAATGTGCAATATACTGCACATCTTGCAGTATTCTTATGTTTTGTGCAATATATTGCTCATATTTTCTTTGCTACTTATTCTATGACCCAGTCCAGCACCGTTTTACAGCATGTCGGCACAAACATCCGTTCATTAAGAGATGAACAAGGTTTAAGCCAACAGGACTTGGCCGATCAAGCGGGTGTAAGCAGACGAACAATCGCAGCTTTGGAAACAGGGCTGGTCAATATTAGCTTGGCTAAACTCGATGCGATTGCGGTAGTGTTGGGCGTAGATTTTAGAACAATTGTGAGTGCGCCAGAGCTCAAAGAACAAGCCTTAGTGAATGTACTAGCTTGGCAGGGAGACAAAGAAGAAAGCAAAGCAACTTTACTGGCTTCAGTTCCATCTCGGTCTCAAGTTGAGCTTTGGACATGGTCGTTGGCAGTGGGGAAATCTTATATTGCCGAAGCTGATGCAGAAGGGTGGCAAGAACTTATTTATGTATTAGAAGGTGAGTTGACCATACAATTTACCGATAGTACAAAAATTATTGCTGCTGGCTCATCTTTTAGTTTTGCTAGTTCAGTGACTTACACCTATATCAATAGTGGTAACCAAGTGCTTAAATTTATTCGTAATGTGGTTTATTGATTGTTTAACTCTTAATTTGTTTAATAAAAAGAGTCTTTAACAGTTACGTCGACCATCAAGAATTATGCAATGTAAGATAGGCTATTTTAAATAGCTATCAGTGTTATTTAAACAAAAAACACGAATATGAATAAAGAAGGCAAGCTATGATATTTCTTATGTAATGAAATTATTTTTAACCCGTTTGAATAGAAAAAAGATATAGAAATGAAGTTTTTATTAAGTTCGCAAGATATTCAAAACTATAAATTTTTATGGCAAGTTTCTAAAGAAAATTATAAGAAACAGAAGGGTAGTATGTTTCTCATGTTTTTATTAGTGATGTTTACAGCATTCTTTACGACATTATTGCCATACTTGTTAAAAATTATTATTGATTATTCTGCACAGGAATATAATTTTTCACTAGATATTCAGCTCCCATTTAATTTTTTATATCTAATCGTACTCGCGTATGCTGCAGCATGGTTAGCGAATGAGTTATGTAATTGGACAAAAAATATTTTTAGTGCTTATTTGATGGTCGATTTCAAAGGTGCATTAATCTTTGCGGGTCTAAAAAATTATTTAAACCTCAAAAAAGATGAGCAAGATCAAATTGAGGCTGGAACAGTGATTAGTGATCTTGCAAGAGGAAGTTCTGCTTTTGGTGAGATTAATTTAACGTTGCTTCTTCATTTGGGACCAATTATTTTTCAATTGGTGATGATTTTTGCAGTTTTATTTACGACCATTAGCTTACTTTTTAGTATCAGTTTTTTATTGGTCGCTATCGTTATTTTTTTAGTTTCCTTTCATATAAATAAAACAAGCAGTTCATTATTCGATTCGATGTATCAAAAAGATAATCAGGTGAATAGTCATTTAATACATCAGATTTCAAATTCATATGAAATTAAAGTAAAAAATGCAGTACAGTTTCAATTGTCAAAATTTAATGCCACATTAGATTCATACATCACAACAGCTAAAGATAGGAACAAGAAAATAGGGCTATTGATGATTTCTCAATTGTTCCTGATCTTTCTGTTTTTACTCATTTTTATGTTATTTACAGTGTTTCTTTCAACTGAAAAGCAGCTTACACCGGGTGCTTTTGTATTGATAAGTACTTATATTATTCAACTTACCAATCCTTTTTTGGCAGTTTCCCAAAGCTTGATGCGTTTAAATGGCAACTTTGTCGCCTTAGCAAAATATCGAAAATACTTTGATCTCAATAAAGAAAATTATACGTATTCTATCGTTCAAGACTCTAACGTTCTCTTTCAATTTATAAATGCTAAATTTTCACTTGGGAAAAGAGCCGTAGATCATTTTAATTTAAAAATATTAGCCAATAAAACGTATGTAGTGATTGGGCAAACTGGCTTGGGAAAGACTTCTCTCATGAATTATTTAATGGGCGTCTATCAGATTCAATCAGGGCAGCTTTTGTATAAAAATATTGATATCAGTCAAAATTTTTCTAAGCATATTTTTGATGAGGTTGTCTACGTTGCACAGCAACCAGTTATTTTTCCTTATTCTCTTAGAGATAATTTAGTTTATAACTCTCAACATATATATGAGGATTCTTACTTACTTCAGATGCTTGATCAATTTAATCTGTTACATATTTTGAAAAAGCATCAGCTGACACTTGATGATGATTTAACTGAAATCTATAAGAATTTTTCAGGAGGAGAAAAGCAAAGAATTTGCATCCTTCGAGGCCTTTTAGCTTGCCCTCAGCTTATCATCCTAGACGAACCGACTGCAGCTTTAGATGTAGATACTGCAAAAAATATACTTGAATATATTCAGCAAGTCATACCATCCGTGATTATGATTACACATTCACCCTATGCAATGGAGCTTGCAGATGAGGTTATCGATTTAGAAAAGTTATTAAGCTAAAGATTATAAAAAATAAAAAAGAGCCTAAACAGGCTCTTTTTTCATCTTAAAAAATTAAAGACAATTTTCATCTAACAAAAGCTGAGCTTCACGAAGATTCAGTGAACCTTCATAAATTGCGCGGCCTGTAATCGCACCTAAAATGCCTGGTTGGCCTATTAGGTTGCGAACGTCATCAAGGTTAGTTACGCCACCAGATGCAATTACTGGTAAACCTGAGTATTGAGCTAAGTTTACAGTTTGCTCAACATTTACACCTTGCATCATGCCGTCACGAGCAATATCGGTATAAACAATGCTAGATACGCCAGCATCAGCAAAACGTTTTGCTAAATCAGTTGCTTTAACGTCTGTTACATTTGCCCAGCCGTCAGTAGCAACCATGCCATTCATGGCATCAATACCAACAATGATGTGGCCTGCAAAGCGTTTACAAGCTTCTTCTACAAATTCAGGCTCTTGAACAGCTTTAGTGCCGATAATGACAAAAGTCACGCCAGCTTCTAAATAGTGCTCAATTGTTTCTAAAGAGCGAATACCACCGCCAATTTGAATTGGTAATTCTGGCTGAGATTTAGCAATTGCTTCAACAATAGGTTTATGAATTGGAGTGCCTGCGAAAGCGCCATTCAAATCGACCAAATGCAAACGACGTGCGCCTTCATTTACCCAATGCTGGGCAGTTGCAACTGGATCGTCAGAGAAAACGGTATCGTCTTCCATACGCCCTTGTTTTAAACGCACACATTTACCATCTTTCAGGTCAATTGCAGGAATGATTAGCATGCTTCCGCTCCTTGCTTCATCATGATTATGAAATTTTGCACATCTTAGCAAAGTATTGATCAATCGCTAAGCCTTAGAAAAGACTTTTATAACTTTACGCTTGAAGTGCGGTTTGAATAGTTTGAGAAATGTGAGCGGGTAATAGTTTTTGTTTTCTGAGCTCTAGAAATACCAATAAAGCAGCATATGCATCGGCGGCGGCGTAGCTGATTTGCTGAGGACTAAGTGGCTTTCGTGCCCAATTTGAAGTTCCAACTTTTTTCGACTTTGCAAGATATTGCTCAAATAACAGCGCCACTGCTTTTTGTACCCCCAGTTGCTGTTTAAAACCAAAATGGCTAAAGCCTTTTGCGAGGTCAACACAACCTTCGAGTTCAATGCCTTTTTTATGAAAAATATGCTTATCATTTTTTAGGCCAAAACCGACTTTAATTTGTTTTGGGTTGGATAAAATGGGCTGTAAGAATTTTAAAGTGAATGAATTTACATGAAACAGATATGCTTTTTGTTCAGTAGCCAGTTGAATCAAATGCGGACCAGTTGAGACTTCGCCCACCCGAAACGTGGGTTTAGATTCGGAATCAAATCCTAGAAAATGGGCTGCTTTTAATTCATTTTCAATATTTTTACATTGCTCGATATTTTCAATCACCACAATATTTTGGTGGTTAAGATTTTCGAAAGGAGGAAGCTGCTGAATAGAGGCTTTATCAAGGAGGGGAGAGGCTTCGGACATATTTAACAGCATACAAAAGAATTGAGCTATTAGCTTTATATATGAATAAAGCCTAGAGAACTAGGCTTTATAAAAGACCACAAGAAATTATTGAGACTGAGAAGGTGTACCAATTTCAATACTTTCACTTTTTTCAATATAACTTTGATAACTCGGAACCATAATTCCAGCAATAACACCGAAAACAAATACGAGCGGAATAATGACAATATAGATCCAGCCTAAAACACGCTCCCAGCCAAGAGTTGGGCGCTGTGGACCATAATCATTAGTGCCCTCGGTACCTTTTGCTACAAATAGATAAATCATAAAAATAAAGTTTACGACAGGTATAAGCATCAGTAGTGATAGCCATCCTGTATTATTAAGATCATGTAAGCGACGGATAGTAAATACAAAATTAAAATATGCAAAGACTATATAAATAATGAGTAATAGGATCATTCCTAATGTCATAATATTTGATGAACCCATCTCTGATGGGTTTGAGCGGAGCCATAACATGCTTGATAAGGCAATCATGAAAGTTATTAAACTAATAATAAATGTCCATGCAGCATAAGATAAACGCCCAAAACGACCACTTGCTTTAAAGGGTGACTCTTGTTGAAGCGGTTGATTTTCAAAAGGTGGATTCATTTTATTTTCCTGATCATTTGGTTTTATATAAAAGTTTGAATCTTCAATATTTTGTTGAATAAAAAATCATTTTATAAATGACTAGATTGTTATTATAAATAAAAAAATAGATCAGGCCATCACGACATGATCTATTTTAGTTTTAAATGAAATTAAATATTCCATTCCACAAAGTTTTTAAGTAACTGCAAACCAGCAGTGTGGCTTTTCTCTGGATGGAATTGAGTCGCAAATAAATTATCTTTGTGAATTGCTGTGCAGAAGTTCACACCATAGTTACAGGTCGCAGCCACAACGCTTTCATCTTTAGGTTCGACATAGTAGCTATGTACAAAGTAAAAACGTGCATCTTGCTCAATGTTATTCCACATTGGGTGGCTTGGGTCCAGTTGCTGAACCTGATTCCAACCCATATGTGGCACTTTTAAGCCTTCCATTTGAGGGAAGTGTTTTACTACACCATCAAAAATACCTAAGGCGTCTACACCACCATTTTCTTCTGAGCTTTGTAGTAAGGCTTGCATGCCAACACAAATCGCAAGAACTGGTTTATTAAAAGCAGCTTGACGTACTACTTCATCAATACCCGCTTCACGCATACCTTGCATACAGTCGCGCATTGCGCCAACACCTGGAAAAACAATTTTGTCGGCTTTTGCAATTAATTTAGGATCATTAGTCACATCGACTGTTGCACCTACATGCTCAAGGGCTTTAGCCGCTGAGTGTAAATTGCCCATGCCATAATCAAGCAACGCGATACGTGTCATCAGAGGCTACCTTTTGTCGATGCAATCGTGTTTTCTGCACGTGGATCAACCTCACATGCCATACGTAAAGCACGAGCTAGCGCTTTGAACACACTTTCAATTTGATGGTGGCTATTTTTACCTTTCAAATTATCGATGTGTAAGGTCATAAGCGCATGGTTTACGAAACCTTGGAAAAACTCGGAAAATAAATCGACATCAAATGTACCGATACGCGCACGAGTAAATGGAATGTCCATGAATAAACCCGGACGACCAGATAAATCTACAACAACTCGAGATAGGGCTTCGTCTAATGGTGCATAAAAATGACCATAGCGTTTTAAACCTTTTTTATCGCCTAAAGCTTGTGCAAAAGCTTGTCCAAGCGTGATGCCACAGTCTTCTACGGTGTGGTGATCATCAATATCGAGGTCTCCGTCACAATGAATATCGATATCAAATAAGCCATGTCGCTTGATTTGATCAATCATATGGTCTAAAAATGGAACTCCGGTGTTTAGTGTGCCTTGACCAGTACCATCGAGATTTAAACGAACTCGAATTTTGGTTTCATTGGTATTTCTAACCACTTCACTGATACGTTGCGTCATGGACACGTTCCTCAAAAAAACGTCAAAAATGATTGGATGTTAACGACAATTTCGCTGTGACGAATTCGTGACAGCATCATAGTTTGCTCAGGAGGGTTAATCAATGCCTATTACCGTACACGCTTATAGTTCTCTAGATAATTCAGAGATCCGCGATCAGCTTGAGCGACTGTATGATACAAGTCCGGAGTTTGGCGACGGGCACGATGCGATTGAACAACTTGAACAAGATTTACAACAGTATACCACGCTATACACTGCTGAATTTAACACCAAAATTATAGGGGCAATCTGGTCTTCAGGACAAGGTGAAAGCAAAGTACTTGAATATATTGTGGTGCATCCTGCTAACCGGGGTCGTGGGGTAGCAGAGCGCTTGGTTGAAGAAGCTTGCCGTATAGAAGAGTCAAAAGGTGTAAAGATTTTTGAGCCGGGTTGTGGGGCTATTCATCGTTGTTTGGCCCATATTGGTAAATTACATAGCTAAATATCCATGCTAAATAGGTAGGAGTGATTTAAAAATAATCACTTGTTACAAAAAATACGGAAGTGGCTTGACGTGATCATATAAACATTGTTTAATACGCCCACTTCGGCGTGATAGCTCAGTAGGTAGAGCAACGGATTGAAAATCCGTGTGTCCCCAGTTCGATCCTGGGTCTCGCCACCACTATATGTGTTTTCAATCCCTGATCCCATCAGGGATTTTTTTTGAGTATAAAAAATACTCATTTAAATCATAAACTCAGGATAATAGTTGACTATTCTTCTGAGATACGGCTTAATACAGGCCATCGGCGTGATAGCTCAGTAGGTAGAGCAACGGATTGAAAATCCGTGTGTCCCCAGTTCGATCCTGGGTCTCGCCACCATATTCCAAAAAAACCTCATACATAGCGTATGAGGTTTTTTTTCGCGCTTATGATTTTATTTAAACAATTCATTTCCTGACTTGTGGGTAAAATGAGATTTATCCACAAGCACAGTCATTTATCCCCAAGCTCTGATTATTTTTCTTGTCATCCCAAAGTAATAATAAATAAGGTTCTAATCATGTGAACTATCGCTAATTAAACGTTTTCCTAAGCACACTGCTTCTACTTCGTCATAGCCAAGTTGTTCATAAAAATTCAGTACATTCAGATTATCTTTACGCACCAATAATTGAAGTTTTGGGCAACCCCGAGCAATTAGTCGCTTTTCAAGCTGCTGAACGAGCGCTGTAGCTATTCCTAAGCGTTGTTGGTGGGGGTGAACAGCCAAATAATTAATCCAGCCTCTATGGCCGTCGTAGCCGCCCATAAGTGTGCCAATAAGTTGCTCATCTTTAATAGCAACCAGAAATAAATCATCTTGTTGTGAGACTTTTCTGAAAATATCGGTTTCAGGATTATTCCAAGGACGAGTCAGGCCGCAGCTTTCCCATAAAATAACGACATCTTCCAGATCCGCATTTGTAAATTGACGAATAATAAACATATGGATTTCTACTTTTTGTTTTGATGTGCTGAAAAGATAAAATAAAAATTCGAGCTTGAGCAGTGTTTATTAATAATTTAAACAAATAAAAAAGCACCCCCGTAGGAGTGCTTGAATTCAATCAGTTATTTAAGCTGATTTTGCAATTGGTGTTGCTTGAAGCATTTGGCCTGTCTCTTCAAAGTTTGCATGCCAAGACAATGCCTCACGAAGTAAATGAGGCGTATGTCCACCTTTAGCACATGCACGATCAAAGTAGTCATTTAATGCATCCCGGTAAAGTGGGTGCACACAGTTGTCGATAACAACGCGAGCACGTTCACGAGGTGCTAAACCACGTAAATCAGCTAAACCTTGCTCTGTCACTAAAATATCAACATCATGTTCACTGTGGTCAACGTGACTCACCATTGGCACGATAGAAGAGATATCGCCGCCTTTAGCAATTGATTTAGTCACAAAGATCGCCAAGTGAGCGTTACGAGCGAAGTCACCTGAACCACCAATACCGTTCATCATTTTCGTACCACACACGTGAGTCGAGTTCACGTTACCGTAAATATCAAACTCAAGGGCAGTGTTAATGCCGATAATACCTAAACGGCGAACCAGTTCAGGGTGGTTAGAAATTTCTTGTGGACGAAGTACTAATTTGTCTTTGTAAGCTTCAATATTGCCAAAAACTTTCTCGCCGCATTTTGCAGAAAGCGTAATTGAGCTACCAGAAGCAAATTTCATTTTACCTGCATCAATGAGTTCAAAAGTACAGTCTTGTAATACTTCTGAGTACATGATGAGGTCTTCAAAGTCAGAATCTTTTAAGCCAGTTAATACGGCATTGGCAATAGAGCCGATACCTGCTTGTAATGGGCCAAGGCTTTTCGGTAAGCGACCTTCTGCAACTTCTTTATTAAAGAACGCGATCAGGTGGTTTGCAATGCCTTGAGTTTCATCATCTGGCGGAGTTACCGTTGATGGTGAGTCATGCGTATCGTTAAATACAATACCAACAATCTTTGCAGGATCGATTTGGATTGCTGATGTACCAATACGCTCATCCACTTTTGTTAATGGAATTGGAGTACGTGTTGGACGATAAGTTGGAATGTAGATGTCGTGCAAACCTTCAAAGCTTTCGCTTAAAGATGTGTTGATTTCAACAATAACTTTCTCGGCAAAAATAGCGAAGCTCGCAGAGTTACCTACAGAAGTCGTTGGAATAATGCCGCCATCTTCAGTAATTGCAATTGCTTCAATCACTGCAACATCAGGACGTTTAAGTTGTTGGTTACGCATTTGCTCAACAGTTTCAGACAAATGTTGGTCAATAAACATAACTTCGCCATTGTTAATGGCACGACGTAAGGTATTGTCCACTTGGAATGGCATACGACGAGATAAAACACCTGCTTCCGTGAGTTGTTTGTCTAAGTCGTTACCTAAGCTGGCACCCGTAATTAACGTGATTTTTAACGGATTTTTCTTTGCAAGTTCTACAAGTGCTTGTGGAACAGCTTTAGCTTCACCAGCACGAGTAAAACCACTCATACCTACGGTCATTCCATCTTCGATGAATTGTGCAGCTTGTTCAGCACTGATGACCTTGTCATGAAGAGAAGCTAGGCGAATACGACTTAAAGACATTGGACATCCTCAGAATTGTCAAAACATAGGGGATTTTAGCTATGAAAAATTGAAAAGTGCATAGGTGTTAGGCTAAGGTCTAATTTTGTAAATAAATGGTGGTATAAAATATATTTATAGTTTTTATTTTATTGATTTTTAATTATTTTATTTGTCTTTAAAATGAGGCTTCCAATAACTAACTGGTGAAATTAAAAGCGCTCACTCAAAGTTTGTTTTATTTTTTCTAATGGGTTGATCGAGCTGTTTTCTTCAGTGCTTGGTTTCGGGATGGGTAAAGTAATAATCACTTCTAAACCACCTTGTTCACGGTTATGAATATGAATTTCACCGTGGTGAATATCGACAATACGTTTGACAATGGCCAGTCCAAGTCCACTACCTTGGATTGTTCTTGCTGAATCTCCGCGGACAAACGGTTGCATTAACTCTTCAACCTGATCTGCTGGAATACCTTCACCATGATCGGCAACCGTAATTAAAATATGTTCATTTTCAAGTTTTGCACTGAGTTCTATTGGTTCAGCGCCATAGCGCTTTGCATTGTTAATTAGATTGGCAATCAGTCGTTTTAGAGAAAGGCTGCGTGCAGGAATAATCGGGACATCCTGCATTTCGAATTGAATGTCTAAAGGTTTGAACTGAACAACAAGTTCTTGCAAAAGCATATTGATATTGGTGTCTTTCAACTCTTCATCTGAGCCATCACGCATATAAGATATGAACTGATTAAGAATTGCGTCCATATCATCTACGTCATAGACCAGACCTTCACGTAAAAACTCATCAGGTAACATTTCCGCCGTTAAGCGAATACGTGTAAGAGGAGTTCTTAGATCATGTGAAATGCCGGCCAGCATAATACGTCGTTCACGCTCAGTTTGGTCAAGCGTATAAACCATGCGGTTAAAGGCTTGGTTCACCTGACGAATTTCTAAGGGACCGTGATTGGTATCTAAGTAAGGTGCTGTTCCAGCTTTACTATATTCATTGGCAGCATTTTGCAAACGACGTAAAGGGCGGTTCATCTGCCTAACTAAAATCAGAATAATAATAGCTGAAAGTAATGGAACACCAACGATCCAACCAATTAATAGCTCAGGGCTATAATTGGCATAGGTTTTTAAAGGCTCGCGGACCCAATTCCCGTGCATTTCAGGTGTTTGAATCCAGATACGTGGACTAGGTTTAAACTGGAAGTAAACCGTAACATCCTTAGCCCCAATCTCATTTGCCAGTTTTTGTTCGATCTGATTGGTAAAAAACTCGGCAATAACTTTCTCGCGGACACTTGGATATTCTTTAGGGTTGGTAACATATTCAATACCAACACGATTGCGTAACCACGCATCAACATCAACTTCATTTTCGCGATGAAAAATCCGTATATCTGGATTGTTGACGAGCTCAAGTTCAACTGCAAGATAACGAGCATGTTGTTGAATTTCAGGTAAATAAAGAGTGCGCCAAAAGAACCATAACGACATAAATAAGCTAAAAAATACCACCAGCAGTACCAAAATAGTGGTACGCATGGCAGCAGAACGTGGCTTAATTTTGTCGAGAAAACGTTCCCACCGAGTTCGTTTCCGTTCAGAGTAGGTGGTGTAGTCAGTAAAGTTTTGTGGCGCGATTGGTTCTAAACTCACTCTATCTTATCTCAAGCTTATTCCGCACCATCTGGAACAAATACATAACCCACGCCCCATACCGTTTGGATATAACGTGCACGTGCAGGATTATCTTCAATTAAACGACGTAGGCGAGATACTTGAACGTCAATTGAACGTTCCATTGCACCCCATTCACGGCCACGAGCCAAATTCATAAGTTTGTCGCGCGTTAATGGTTCACGTGGGTGTTGTACCAATGCTTTTAATACTGCAAATTCGCCAGTCGTTAAGGTAACGATTTGACCTTCACGTGTCAGTGTGCGTGTAGACAAGTCTAAAGACCATGGACCAAAGCTCACAACTTCAACTTGTTGGCTTGGAGCACCAGGAACTTCACGAACTTGGCGACGCAATACAGCACGAATACGAGCTAAAAGTTCATTTGGATTAAATGGTTTTGGCAAGTAATCATCTGCACCAGCTTCAAGACCTGCAATACGGTCTGAATCGCTACCACGTGCTGTTAACATGATAATAGGTGTATCAATATTTGATTGGCGTAAACGACGGCAAATACTTAAGCCATCTTCAACTGGCAACATAAAGTCGAGTACGATAAGTGAAAATAACTCACGCTGTAATAAACGGTCCATTTGCGAAGCATCGTGGGCGGTTTTTACAACAAAGCCTTTATCTTCCAAAAAACGTTGCAAGAGGGTACGTAAACGCACATCGTCATCGACCACTAAAATACGTTCGACACGATCCGTTTCGTTGTGTACGGTTTCAGGATGTTCAGCAGGTACAACTAAACTCATGATGTACTCCCTTTTAAAGTCATAATTTATATATTATTGGGTCGGTGAGGCTTATTGCCAGCAAGCCCTCAGTATAATGCTGATGTTCTCGTTAAGACTATGTATCAATTTGCTCAAAATTACAATTTTCAAGGTGGTTTGAAACCAAAAAACAACATCTTAAGCCCATAATTTAGCAAAGACTGATCTAAAAAAACAAATACTTAAATATTTGATAATTTTTTAAACATTAAATGTTAATAACTAATTGTTTCAAATAGTTTATTTTAGGTAGATGAACTCGGTTGTTATAGCGCTTTTAATTGTTGTAGTAGGCAAGTAGCTGGGTTTGATAAAAGATGAGACGAATAAAATATTGTTGCAACTCTATCTTTTTAACTTTTCAGGAGTGTATCAATATGATCATTTTCTCATAAATTATAATAAAATTTTTACACCTTCATGACATAAGTTGCGCGTTTGTAATTTTATAAAGAGTAACGGCAGAAGGCAGCTTTGAAATTTTTAGACTTAAATACCTGTTTTTATGTGCTCTAGTTGCTCTAAAAAGCATAAATATCCAGAGTCAATAAAAAAAAACGTTTTGAATACGCAAACAAGTGTGGATTTTATGGGCTTGGTCTTTATAATCAGTGCTTTTAAACTTTATCCTTGTGGGATCAAACACGATGACTGACTTAGTTCAGCAGTTGGCAAGTGAGCTTGCCGTACGTCCAAACCAAGTAGAAGCTGCCATCCGCTTAATTGATGAGGGTGCCAGTGTTCCATTTATTGCCCGTTACCGTAAAGAAGTAACACAAGGTTTAGATGATACGCAGTTACGCCAATTAGATACTCGTTTAGCGTATTTACGTGATTTATATGAGCGCCGTGAAAAAGTCATTCAGTCATTGCAAGAACAGAATAAATTGAATGATGACTTGTTGGCGCGGGTGAATGCAGCCGAAACAAAAAATGCTTTAGAAGAACTTTATGCACCGTATCGCCCTAAGCGTACAAGTAAATCTTTTAAAGCAAAAGAAGCAGGTTTAGGACCAATTGCTGAAAAAATTATTGCAGAACAAGTTGACCCGACAGAAGCATTGGCTGGATTCAGTCATGAAGACTATCCAGATGTTGAAAGTCAGTTAGATGCGATTCAGCATATTCTGATTGATGATTGGGCACAAAATATTTCACTTACTACAGAATTAAAAACAACTTTTGCAAAAACTGCGGTTTTAAAAAGTAATGTTGCATCTGAAGAAAAGAAAGAAGTTGGTAAAAAATTCCGTGATTACTTTGAATTCTCTGAAGGTCTAAACAAATTACCTTCTCATCGTTTATTGGCGATGTTACGTGGTCGTCAAGAAAACGTATTGGGTTTGAAAGTAGATGGTGAAGATGATGCACCATTGGCGCGTATTGAAACTGAATACAACCTTGAGCAAATTCAGCCTCAAGCACGTCAGGACTTCTTAAAGCAAACTGCAAAATTATTCTGGTTAGGCAAGATCCGTCCTCAAATTGAGCATTCATTGCTGACAGAGAAACGTCTTACTGCCGAAGCAGAAGCAATGCAGGTATTTGCTGAAAATCTTCGTCATTTATTATTGTCAGCGCCAGCAGGTAGTCGTACTACTTTAGGTGTTGACCCTGGTATTCGTACAGGTGTGAAACTTGCAGTGATCAGCGATGCAGGTGACGTACTTGCTCACAGCACGATTTATCCATTTGCTCCAAAAGAAGATAAAGAAGGTTCAATTGCTGAACTTGCACGTCTATGTCGTGAATATAATGTAGAGCTCATTGCAATTGGTAATGGTACAGCTAGCCGTGAAACAGAAGCTGTTGTAGCTGAAATGATGGCTGCGAATACTGATCTGAATTTAACACGAATCACTGTAAGTGAAGCGGGTGCATCTGTTTACTCTGCAAGTGAACTTGCATCGGCAGAACTTCCAGAGCTTGACGTTTCAATTCGTGGTGCAGTTTCTATTGCTCGCCGTTTACAAGATCCACTTGCTGAACTTGTGAAGATTGATCCGAAATCAATTGGTGTAGGTCAATATCAACACGATGTGAACCAGACTGGTTTGGCAAAAACACTTGATGCAGTAGTAGAAGACTGTGTGAATGCTGTAGGCGTTGATGTAAATACCGCTTCACCAGCAATCTTGGCTTATATTGCTGGTTTAAACAAAGCAATTGCTCAACAGATTGTTGAATACCGCAAAGAGCATGGCCGTTTTGACAACCGTCAAGCGTTGAAAAGCGTACCACGTTTAGGCGAGCGTACTTTTGAACAGGCGGCTGGTTTCTTACGTATTCAAAATGGTTCTGAACCTTTAGATGCTTCTTCAGTTCACCCTGAAAGTTATGGTCTTGTTGAGAAAATTGTTGTAGCAAAAGCAACAACTGTTAAAGACATCATCGGTAATACTGAAATCATTCGCCAAGTAAAAGCTGATGAATTTGTTGATGACAAATTTGGTTTGCCAACAATTCAAGACGTTTTAGCTGAACTTGAAAAACCAGGTCGTGACCCACGTCCAGAGTTCCGTACTGCTAAATTCCGTGAAGACATTACTGAAGTTGGTCAATTGACAGAAGGCATGCAACTTGAAGGTGTGATCACTAATGTCACAAACTTTGGTGCCTTTGTTGATATCGGTGTGCATCAGGATGGTTTAGTTCATATTTCTGAATTAGCAAATGAATTCGTATCTGATCCACATAAAGTTGTAAAACCGGGCCAGATCGTACAAGTGCGTGTTATGCAGGTTGATGTTGAACGTAACCGTGTGAACTTAAGTATGCGTGCTGAAGGTTCTGCACCTGTAAAAGCTCAGCGTCCACCACGCCGCGAGCAAAATACAGAACAACGTTTTGAGCGTAAACCTCAAGGTAAACGTCCTCAACCGCGTAAAGATCAAGCTGAACGTCCTCAGCGCAGCAAGCAAGATAAACCACAAGAACAAAAAATTGGTGGTTTAGGCGCATTGTTACTACAAGCAGGGATTAAAGGCTCTAAATAAGAGTTTTTAATTGATAAAAAGGCCTCCAATCGGAGGCTTTTTTATTGGTTAAAATTATTTTTTTAACAATTATATAAAAGCAGATAAGAAAAAAATCGCAGTCGTAAAGATGAGGTGAATCTTAAGATCAACAAAAACGTTGTTAAATCTACAATCAACTATACAACGTTATAGCATAACTCAACTTTAATGAGATTCAGTTGTCCGACATCATCAACCCAGCCTTGAAGCAATTAATCACTTTCAGGCTGTAATAGTACAACTTTGCTTATTTCTTTATATTATAAATGGTT